>CAVALS010000074.1:0-8185 GCA_963589385.1 Bacteroidaceae bacterium | reverse complement strand
TGTCCTAGGCGCGGTCGTTATGCCCCACAACCTCTTCCTGCACTCCGAGGTCATCCAATCCATGCACTTCGAAGGCCAAGGCGAGCAGGTTATCGAAGAGCGTCTGCGCTATGAGCTCTTCGACACGCTCTTTTCGATGGGCGTGGGCTGGGCGATCAACTCGGCCATGGTCATCCTGGCCGCAACGACCTTCTTTGCGCACGGCATTGTCGTAGACGACCTCGCCGTCGCAGCGGCCACGCTCTCCCCCATCTTGGGCCCGGCGAGCTCGACCATCTTTGCGGTAGCGCTGCTGTTCGCGGGACTATCGAGCAGCGTGACAGCGGGCATGGCGGCGGGAACCATCACCGCGGGCATGTTCGACGAGGAATACGACATCCACGACCGGCACTCATCGATTGGAGTGGCGGTCTGTTTCGTCGGCGCAGTGGCGGCGTGCCTGATCGTCCCGAATCCTTTTGAGGGTCTCATCTGGAGTCAGGCATTGTTGTCGCTTCAGTTGCCGATTACGGTCTTTGTGCTCATACGACTCACCAGTTCGCCCCGCGTTATGGGCAAATACGCCAACTCGCGCCCGCTCAACGCGCTGCTCGTAGGGATCGGCGTCATCGTGACGATTCTCGACATCGTGCTGCTAACGGGGATGTAATTGGGATAGCGTGGCTGTCCAGATATAACGTCTCAATCTGTAACACGTAAGGCCGTTTTAAACCGTCAGATAAATCAAAAGGGTCCCAGCCGGAATATCCAGCCGGGACCCTTGGACAGAGCTCTGTATGGCTAATCGCCGTGTGTCTACGAGTTACTCCTCGACGAGCTCAAACTCATCGGGGCCGACGCCGCACACCGGGCACACGTAATCCTCGGGCAGCTCGGGCGTGTCGACCTCAACCTCGTAACCGCAAACGGTGCACACAAACTTATACGTCTTCTTCTCCTCAGCCATGATGTTCTCCTCTCGAACGTGACTGCTGGTGTACTTACTTATTAGTATATATTCTCAATAGTATAATGCAAGTATTTTTAGAACATTTCTAGCCTTGATACGACGAGGCTTTGGGCGGCGTCTTGCCCTTTAGCACCTTGTGATAGTAGTCGTACGTCAGCGGCGTCTCGTCGCTCAGGCGCTCGGCATCCTCGACCTCGCCAATAAACAGCAGATGCGTTCCCACATCCACAGTGTCGATCAAACGGCAGCTAAACAGGGCCGCCGCGTGCTCGGGCACATAGGGCATGCCCAGAGCCGTCTCGCGGGTCTCGTATTTGGCAAACTTGTCATAATCGCTGCTGGTGCGGAACCCAAAGTTACCGATGTAGAGCATGTCGGCGGTCTGACCGATCACGGTCAGCGCGAACGCTTTGGCCGATGCGATGACGCCCGAGGTGACATTGTCCTTGTTCACGGCAACCGAAATACGCGGCGGCATGGACGTCACCTGCACCGCAGTATTGATGACGCAGCCGGCGCGCAGCCCGTCTGCCGCAGCGCTCACCACGTACAGACCGCTCGGCATGGTAAAGAACGCAGTTTTGTCCATAACGATCACTCCCCTAGCTCGGGTTGGAACCTCATGAATGTATGTACCCACAAAAAAGGCGGCACCCATAACGGTCGCCGCCTTTGAGACATATGTGTCAGAACAGTAAGAAAGATGAGACGCCCGCAGTTGCGGTGAAATAGGGACTGAATAGCCCCTCAAACAGGCAAAACAGTCCGTATTCCACCGCAACTTATACAGAGTACCTAGCGGTTGCGTTCCTTAAGGGCGCGGTCGATCTCGCGTTGGACATCACGCTTGGCCATGTCCTCGCGCTTGTCGTAGAGCTTCTTGCCGCGACCCAGACCCAGCAGCAGCTTTACGCGGCCGTCGGTATTAAAGTAGAGCTCCAACGGAACCAGCGCATAACCACGGTTGCGAAGTTTGCCGTCAAGAAAGTCGATCTCCTTGCGGTGCAGCAGCAGACGACGCCGACGGTCGGGATCGCGATTCCACACGCCACCATGGCTATAAGGGTGGATATGCAGTCCGACGAGCCAGCACTCGCCGCCACGAATCAGCGCAAAAGTGTCAGTGATCTGACAGGCGCGCTCGCGAATCGACTTGACCTCGGTGCCGCTCAGCTCAATACCGCACTCAAACGTCTCATCGATAAAGTACTCGTGATGTGCCGAGCGATTCTTGGAAATGAGTTTGCGCTCGCGCTTACTGGGCATCGCCGGCCTCCTTGGCGCCATCGGCGTTTGAGCCCGCAGTCTCGCGCTTTGCCTTGCGCTCGGCATTGAGCTCGGCATCGCTCTCGCGCACCAGTTTGATAATCGCCGCGCAGGCCTCCTCGCCCACCAAGTCGCGAGCACGTACCGTCAGGCGCGTCGCCTCCTGCTTGTCGCCGTCGCTTGCAGCATCGGTCGCGCACATAATCAGGCAGATGGCAATCTCGGCCGAAGGCGAGGTCGGCACGCCTTGCAGGGCCAATTCACCCATCACGTGGTCGTCGCTCTCATCAGCGGCATCCGGATAGGTGGTATGGATCTTGTTGAGCAGGCGCGTCGTATGCGCATCGTTGGGCGCCAGGCGCAGCGCCAGACGCGCGCAGCCCACGGCAGCCGAAACGTTCTCGGTCTCGGGCTCCAAGAAGTACTGACCTAGATTGGCGTAAGCGCGGGCGGCGCACTTGCCATCGCTTGCACGCTCCAGCACCGAGAACGAGAGCGATGCCCATTCCTGCTTGTCCTCGAGTGCACGGAACAGCTCGGCCAAATCCAAGCGATAGTTGCAGTTCATGGGGTCCCAACGCACAGCCTGCATCAGGGCATTACGAGCGCTTACATAATCCTGCTGGCGAATGTAGGCAAACGCCATGTCAGAGTACAGGCGGTCAAACGGCACCTCGACCTGCACGAGCTCGCGCGGATCCTTCTCCACGCGGCGATAGGCCAAGCGCTCAAACTTGCTATCGAAGCTAAAGTATTGACGCTTCTCCTCCGTCTTGCACTCAGCATCAATATACTCCTCGGCGAGCTCCACCAGACGCTCCAGCAGCGGCGTCGCCGTAGCCAGGTCGCCCTGCGCCAGATAGTTCTCGGCATACGTGATGTCTTGCAAGCTGATGGGCAGATCCATGGCTACTCCTCGATCTGAGCGAAACACGGCAGGCGCCGTATATACGGTCAATACACAAAACCCGGGTCTCTTACGAGGCCCGGGCGTTCAATTTTGGTAGCCCGTACCAGATTCGAACTGGTGATCTCCGCCTTGAGAGGGCGGCGTCCTAAACCGCTAGACGAACGGGCCATATGTAGCAAATGCAATGGCTGGGATGGAGGGAGTCGAACCCCCATTGACGGAACCAGAATCCGCTGTCCTGCCATTAGACGACATCCCAATGACTGCATCGCTGCGCTCGGCTGTGCCTTTGCGCAAGAAAGAAATATACGGGAAGTCTCGCCGTGACGCAAGCCCCAATTTTGACTTTTTTGAAATTCAGTCAAATTGGCCTAATTAAGTCCAACCCGTGAAGGACCTGTGAAGCCGACCGCTGTACACGAAGGGCAAAACGCCGCGAGCGGTAGCCGTCAACCGTTGGCAGATTCTACCGCGAAAACGATAGCACCAGGCAACACAATCGAAGTATCAATGATCGCGTAGATATCGAGGCGCCATGGACGAAGAGCTTGATTACCTATGGGAGACCCTGGGCCTCGAGATCACTGCCGACCTTTGGCCCGAACGGGACAAAATCCATCCCACTCTGCGCCCCGCCATTACTGTGGTGCAGGCAAAATACCGCCGTGCATCCTTTTTGATCATGCGGATGTCATGGCACGCGGGACTCCCCGACCTTAAGCGAATCCAGGCAAGCCTCGTCGAGCTGTCCGGCATGCCGACCGTCATATCCGAGGCGCACCTGGAGCAGCGCCAGCGCGAGCGACTGCAACAGCAGCGGATTCCCTTTATCTGCCCCGGCGTTCAGGCATATCTGCCCTTTATGGACGAGGAGTACTGGAGCGGCAAGCCCAACAAGCACGTAAAGGTCTACGATCCGCACGAATGGGCGCGGCTGGCGGACTGACTGGGGCAGGCCCGCCGGCGGAAAGTGCGTCCCACCCTGAGCACTCAAAACGGGTCGCACTTTCCGCAGCCGCTACAGCAACGCCTCGGCCCAAGCCGCTTCCCTAAAGCCGGGAATCGCAAAGTCGTCGCCCACCAGCAGCGGACGCTTGACCAGCATGCCGTCGGTCGCCAGCAGCTCGTAGCACTCCCGATCCGTCATGCCCGCATCCAGACGCGCCTTCAGGCCCAGCTCTCGATATTTCATGCCCGACGAATTAAAGAAGCGCCGCACCGGCAGCCCCGAACGAGCAATCCAGGTCGCAAGCTCATCAGCCGTGGGATTGTCCAAAACGATATCGCGATCGATATACTCTACCCCATGTTCGTCCAGCCATGCCTTGGCCTTCTTACAGGTCGAGCACTTGGGATATTCAACAAACAGTACAGTCATGGGAATCCTCCGAATATAGATCGGCCAACGCAGGCACACGCCACACGAGGCGCCTTCGTATGATGGGCCAATTGTAGCCCGCGGGTCACACGTTAAACGAACCGTACCCCGAATCCGCGCTTGATAAACGGCAGCAGTTCCATTGCCTCGGGCGTGATATGGCCCGCAACGTTCATGCGCTCGTCACCGGGAAGATCGACCCGCGCAATCTCAAGCTCGCCTTCGTAGCGCCCATATCCGCTATTGCTCACAGCGATCGACCCCGCCTTTCGCGGCAGGCCGGCTCCGGCATCCGTCGGCACGGAATCCGGCTTAAGCTTCGTACGTGACTCCTGAGACCTAAAGATGAGGACACTCGAGTCGGGCCGGTCGTGATGAATCTGCCCGCGCACATAGGCATAACCGGGCTCAAGCTCGCATTGCAGGTCCACGTATCCGGCGGAAACTTGAGCAAACTGCGCCCAGCCCGCATCGGAAAGATCGGGGTCGCCGACCAACACAATGTCGCAATCGGCGCCATGTGCAAGCTCAAGCATATTGAGAGCAACCTTTGACGCGCGACCGCGCTGCGCCTCGACCGTCGGCAGTCCCTCGAATACCGGCCCGCGAACGTTAGCATCACCCGGCACAAAAGCCATGATTTCGAATCCAAGCGCCGCAAGACGAAGATTCGTCCGAGCAACATCTTCAAGAGCTAAACCGGTATAAGGCTTGGGGTAAAAATTGTGGCAGGCGGCAAAACGAGTCACATCGGCGCCGGCTTCACGCCACGATGCGATTTCATCAGAACTCACCGTCGATGCATTGACCACAATGCGAAATACACCGGACAGCTCCGCGACCCGCTGGGCGCTAAAGCCATAGTCCAAACGAAGGTATTCCAACCCCAGATCGCGCAGGTCCTCGATACGCTCAAGCCCGAGCAAATCGCACGTACGCGGCCCCACATCGGCAATGAGCGCAATGCCGCGGGCGGAAAGCAGCGACAGCACATGACGGACCTTATCGGCATACGCCGCTCCCCCATCCTCGGGAATATGCAGCGAGGTGAACGCATAGCGCGCACCCGCCGCGGCACCACGCTCAATCGTCCGCTCAATATCCTGCAGAGGGCTGGAAAGATAAATCGAAATACCCGTTTTCACGCTTCAACGCTCCTTTAAAAAAGGCCGGCGGAGCAGTTAGCCCCGCCGGCACAACCATAGCATCAAGAAATCTGCCGCGCACCGCGAGCCCCGAGCAACACGGCTCGCGATATCAAACTACTCGCCAAAGAACTCGTTGATCTTCTGCTCGTCGACGCCAAAGAACCACGTCAGGACAAAGCCGGCGGCATAGGCAAGCAGCATAGCGGCAACGTAGCCGAGCTGCTGGCCAGGAACAACGATCAGTAGGCCAAACAGACCGGAAACGCCCTGAGAAACCGTGCCGATGTGAAGCAGCGCCGCGAGCGCGCCGCCAAATCCGGCACCCAGGCAGGCCGTCACAAACGGACGAACGAGCGGCAGCGTAACAGCATACATCAGAGGCTCGCCCACACCCAGGATTCCAACGGGAATGGACTCTGCGACGTACTTCTTGAGCTTGGCGTTCTTGGTCTTAAAGTACAGCGCCAAACCGGCACCGACCTGGCCGCCGCCAGCCATCATAAGGATGGGAAGCAGGTAATTGATACCCTTGGTAGCGCCGTCGGGATCGTTGAGCATAGCGTGGATCGGCGTGAGCGCCTGATGCAGGCCGACGGACACCAGCGGCAAGAAGCCTGCCGACAGGATATAGCCGCCCAGGACGCCCAGTTTCTCGAAGATAAAGGTCAAAACGCTAAAGATGGCAGTCGTCAGCCATGCGCCAACCGGCTGGATGACGAGCATCAGAGCAAAGGCGCCGATGATGAGCACCAGCAGCGGGGACAAGAACGTGTCGAGTGCGTTGGGCATAACCTTGCGAATCTGACGCTCCATCCAGGCAAAAAATGCACCAGCGATGAGAGCCGCGATCATGCCACCCGCCGCGGGGTTGTACTGCGCATTGGTGAGCGGCAGCAGAATGGCAGTGGCAGGATCAGCCGCGCCAGGCGCAAGCAGGGGCATGGCACTGTTGGCGATACACATCATGCCGGCGATGCCGCCCAGCGCAGCGGAGCCACCAAACTCACGTGCCGCGTTATAGCCCACCAAGATGGGCAGATAGGCAAACAGGGCCCAGCCCATGGAACGAATGCCCTGGTACCACCACTCGCCTGCAAGCGCGCCTGCCGTCGAGACGTTAATGACGTTGCAGATACCGTTGATGAGGCCAGCCGCAATGATGCCGGGAAGCAGGGCGACGAAGACATTGGAAATCTTCTTGAGGAAGGCCTGAACCGGCTTGGACTCGTACTTGGCTTTCTGCGCGGCCTTGTTTGTGGCCGCAGCGTCAACCACGCTCTCGTCGGCAACGCCTTTCGCAAGGCCGGTGAGCTTGGAGAACTCCTCGAGCACCTTATTCACCTTGCCCGGACCCAGCACGATCTGCATCGTGTCGTCCTCGACCAGGCCCATCACGCCGTCGAGTGCCTTAATGCCCTCCGTGTCGACGTTGCCCGCGTCTTTGACGGTCACGCGCAGGCGCGTCATGCACGCCGCGTTTGCCAGCACGTTGTCTTTACCGCCCAAAAGGTCCAGCAGCTTTTGAGCCAGCTCTTTGTTCGTCATAACTCCTCCTTGTATTGGGTATCTCGTCTGGATGTCATATCAGCTCACGCCGTGCACCTATTGGACATCGGCATTGCTCTTCTCATGGCCACTCACCGCAGTACGGACATGGCCGTGCGCCCGTTCAAGAGCTACCGCAGCCTGCTCGGCATCGCAGTCCAACAGCACCGAGACAATAGCGGTTTTTACGTGGCCGCCGGCATCCGCAAGCGCCTGAACAGCGCGCTCGCGCGTGCAGCCGGTCGCCTCCATCACGATGTTCTGGCCGCGCACCACCAACTTCTCGTTCGTCTGCTGCACATCGACCATCAGGTTTTGGTATACCTTGCCGATCTTGACCATGGCACCGGTCGAAATCATGTTGAGAATGAGCTTTTGAACCGTTCCCGCCTTGAGCCTCGTTGAGCCGGTCAGCACCTCGGGACCGGGCACGGGCTCAATGGCAAGATCTGCGCTCTCCCCGATCTTCGACCCTTGGTTACAGGCAATTGCAATGGTCTTGCACCCAGTTGCCTTGGCGTACACAAGGCCGCCCACCACATAGGGAGTACGACCGCTTGCCGCCAGGCCAACGACAAGATCCTTGTCCGAGAGTCCACGCTCCCGCAGGTCGCTCGCGCCAAGCTCCTCGCTGTCTTCGGCACCTTCGACAGCCTTGATAAACGCCGTCTCGCCCCCAGCAATGAGCCCGACGACCAGATCGGGCGATACGCCAAACGTAGGCGGGCACTCCGAAGCGTCAAGCACGCCCAAACGACCACTAGTGCCCGCGCCCATGTAAAAGACGCGACCGCCGCGCTCAAGCGCCTCGGCAGCCCAGTCGATTGCCGTGGCAACCTGTGGCAACACTTTCGTGACCGACTGGACGGCACGGAGATCCTCATCGTTCATCGTCGTGACGATTTGCAGCGATGTCATCGTATCGAGGTCCATTGACCTTTGATTACGCTGTTCGGTCGTGAATTTTGTTAAATCGAGCATTTCATTCA
>CAVALS010000073.1:0-2529 GCA_963589385.1 Bacteroidaceae bacterium | reverse complement strand
GACCTTTGATTACGCTGTTCGGTCGTGAATTTTGTTAAATCGAGCATTTCATTCACCTCATCTTTCCTGTTTCTCGATGTAGTTTTGCTTAATGACATGCGTCGCCCGTTCGTAGTCACTGGCAACGTAAGCAGCGTACAGGGCATCGACAACCATAAGCTGGGCCATACGCGAAGCCATGGCACCGCTGCGGACCAAGGGTTCACTCGCAGCGACGCCGAGCACGGCATCGGCCATGGTGGCAAGCTTGGATGATCCATCTACTTTGGTAACGGCCACGACGGGACAGTTGTGACGTTGAGCCTCGGCGGTGCAGTCCAGCACCTCTTGCGTCAAGCCCGAGTAGCTAAAGGCGATTGCCATATCGCCCTCATGCATGTTCTTGGCACATAAGAGCTGATCATGCCAGTCGTCGTACAGATGGCACTCTTTGTCGACACGCATGAGCTTTTGCGCCAGGTCGTGCGCGACCAAACGAGAGGCACCAATACCGAACAGATTGACCGCGCGTGCCCGCTTAAGACGGGCCGCGCATCGCTCCAAGACGGTGTAATCGAGCGTTCGCGCCGTCGCCTCGATCGTACGCACGTTGCTTTTCATCACCTTCCCCACGATACGTTCGACGCTGTCATCCATGGAGATGTCCTCGAGGGCTACGTCTTTCTTGTCACCTAAGAGCGCCAGCTCGGCAATCAGTTCGCGCTGGAACTCCTTGTAGCCCGCAAAACCCAAACGCTTGCAAAAGCGCAAAATGCTCGAGGGCGAGGAGAACGTGACATCGGCAAGACCGCGGACGGACAGCCCGACCACCTCGTGCGGATGAGCGCTTACATATGCGATGACATTGCGTTCCGCCGGGCTCGCGCTGAGCTCACGCTCGCGAAGCCGCAAAAGCAATCCGTTTGCCATCTCAAACACCTCCGTTGAGAAGAATTAAAGACCAACGAACGATTCGTACCGGATACAAACAGCTTTTGCGGTACATTGTGCCGCATCGTGGCGCACAAAGGGCGAGCGTTCTACCGCTCGCCCCTCAAATCCGACCGCTCGGAAATACGCGCGACACAAAATAATTCAACAAGGTCGCATTATCAGAAACGGGTTTGTTACCGGCTAGAGCCTCGCATGGGCGCCGATCGGCCGAGTCGCATGGCGCACCAACGCCGCCGCCAGCAATACCAACAGCATGGCGGTGACATAGCCCGCAGCATCGAATCCTAAATCGATAACGTCGAAATGCCTGCCGGGAACAAAGATCTTATGTACCTGATCGCCAACGGAGCAGGCGGCGCAAAAGAGCAATACGGGCACGCAACGGGAGCATACGCTCCACGGACGCCTGGAAAAGCAAACCACGACCACCGAGGCGAACAATCCGACGAAGAAAAACTCTACGATATGGGCAACGCGACGGACGTTCGTGCCCACCCACATGCGAATGGAAGCAAGTCGGCCAGACCGGACATTCGAGGCAGCCGAATCGGTGCCCCCGGTCATTCCGTTCTCCGCCTGAGCTTCACCCGTGGCATCGACAGCCTGAACGCCCGTAGCCTGGCCCTCCACCACACGCGCGGTGGACTCGCTCAGCAACGACGTCTCCACCGCATTTTGCTCCGTCAGCACCCAGATGCCCGCCAGCGTTGCAGCGAACAGAACGATCGCGGTCCATCCGATTATTTGTTTTACGCGCGCCAAGGGCCAACCTCCTTTTTTGAATATCAGCGAGTGTAGCCCCAAATGGCATCGTCACCGTATCAAAATTTGAATCGCAACAGGAAGCGACAAAGCGACGCAAACCCCTACCCCGCCTCGCGCATCCAGCGATCGAACGTCCCCACGCACACGCCCAGGCACTTTGCCGCCTGGCTGCGGGTAATATCGCCCGCCTCATAGCTATCGCGCACCAGCTCAAACTGAGGAGGGCACGGCTTGCGAGGTCGACCGAAACGGACCCCTCGCGCCCGCGCCGCTGCAATTCCCTCCGCCTGTCGCCGATGGATATTCTCGCGCTCCACCTGCGCCACGTAGCTCAGCAGTTGCAGCACAATATCGGCAATCAGGGTGTTGGTCACATCCGGCGCGCCGCTGGCCCTGACGCGCGTGTCAAGCAATGGCATGTCCAACACCACAATGGCAACCCCGAGCTCCTTGGTAATGCGTCGCCATTCCTCAAGAATCTCGGAGTAATTACGACCGAGTCGGTCGATAGAAAGAACCACCAGCACGTCCCCATCTCCCAGGACGTGCAGCAGCTCGCGATAACGCGGTCGATCGAAGTCCTTGCCGCTCGCATGGTCGGCATAAATATTCGCCGAGCCCACGCCATAGGCGCCCAGCGCATCCAGCTGCCGATTAAGGTTCTGATCGCGCGAACTCACCCGCGCATAACCGTACACCGTCGCCATCTCATCCCCGCTTTCTTGTAAACCTGCCAAAAAGGGACAGGTTTATTTTGGTAGGATTTACCTCTCCAATAGCAGGTAAGCGGGCGGCCGAGCAGACGGCAAGGTAGCCATGATCCAAATGCGG
>CAVALS010000072.1:0-9746 GCA_963589385.1 Bacteroidaceae bacterium | reverse complement strand
CCGCAAAGCGATACATATATCGAGAAAGACTCCTCGATTAACGAAGAGGTCGAGATGCTGCGCCATCAGGCGACCGCGTCACTGCTCTCTCGACGTGATGTGATCGTT
Source organism: Bacteroidaceae bacterium (assembly GCA_963589385.1). Taxonomy (GTDB): domain Bacteria; phylum Actinomycetota; class Coriobacteriia; order Coriobacteriales; family Coriobacteriaceae; genus Collinsella. The sequence continues at coordinate 9,638 of CAVALS010000072.1, read as the reverse complement.
GTCGCATCGGTCTCGTGTATCTATGGCATTGGCTCTCCTGAGGACTATGCGGGTCTGGCTCCAAACGTCGACAAAAAGGTGCCGCTCGAGCGCGATGACTTTATCCATGCGCTTATCGACATTCAATATGATCGCAATGACTATGACCTGGCACGTGGTACGTTCCGCGTGCGCGGCGATGTTGTTGACGTGTATCCGCCTTATGCCGAGCATCCGTTGCGGTTTGAGTTCTTTGGCGACGAGGTCGAGCTGATTGCCGAGATCGATGAGGTCACCGGTGAGATGCTTCGTGAGTACGAGGCCATTCCCGTATGGCCGGCATCGCACTACGTGACCGAGAAGCCGAAGGTCAAGGCGGCTCTGAAATCGATCAGTGAAGAGTGCGAGAAGCGCGTGGCGGAGCTCAAGGCGACCGACAAGTTGCTCGAGGCGCAGCGTCTGCAGCAGCGTACCGATTATGATCTTGAGATGCTCGAGACGATGGGCTTTTGCAACGGCATCGAGAACTACTCGCGTCATCTGGACGGTCGCAAGCCGGGTGAGCCGCCGTTTACCCTAATCGATTACTTTCCCAAGGATATGCTCTGCATCATCGATGAGAGTCATGTGACGGTGCCGCAGATTCGCGGCATGCACGAAGGTGACCGCTCGCGTAAGGTGACGCTGGTGGAACATGGTTTTCGCCTGCCCTCGGCGCTCGATAACCGCCCGCTTCGTTTCGATGAGTTTGAAGCAAGGATACCCCAGTTTATCTATGTTTCGGCCACGCCGGGCGACTACGAGCTGCGGGTGAGCCAAAACGACGTGGAGCAGATTATTCGTCCGACCGGCCTTCTCGACCCCAAGATTGACGTGCGTCCAGTTCGCGGCCAGATTGACGATCTTGAGGACGAGATTCGCGAGCGCGTTGCCCGCAAGGAGCGCGTGCTGGTGACCACGTTGACCAAGCGCATGGCCGAGGACCTGACCGACCATCTGCTCGACGCGGGCATTAAGGTCAATTACATGCACTCTGATACGGCGACAATGGACCGTGTCGAGATCCTGCGAACGCTGCGCGAGGGCAAGATCGATGTTCTCGTTGGCATCAACCTGCTTCGCGAGGGCTTGGATCTCCCTGAGGTCTCACTGGTGGCAATTCTCGATGCCGATAAGGAAGGCTTCTTGCGCAACCGCCGTTCGTTGATTCAGACGATTGGCCGTGCGGCCCGAAACGCCGATGGCGAAGTCATCATGTATGCAGACGTTGTGACCGATTCGATGAAAGAGGCCATCGAGGAGACGCAGCGCCGTCGCGAGATTCAGATGGCATATAACGAAGAACATGGCATTGTGCCCAAGACGGTGCGCAAGGCCATCAACGACATCTCAAGTTTTATTGCCGAGGCCGAAAAAACTGTGGGCTCCAAGGGACGCTCGAAGGGCGACTCTCTTGGCCATGGCGCATTCTATACGCCCGATGAGTCGGGCGAGGGCGGTGTGCCGGAAACGGTGGCGCCCGAGCAGACACTTGCGGAGCAGTTGGAAGAACTGCCACATGACGAGCTTGTGCGGATCGTCGAAACCATGGAAGAGGATATGCGTAACGCTTCTGCCGCTATGGACTTTGAGGAGGCGGCGCGCCTGCGCGATGCTGTCGTTCAGATTCGGGCGATGCTCGAGGGTGCGTCTGAGGACGAGACGATCGAGCGCTTACGTTCGCAGGCCCGCAAGGGTTCCACGTTCGCATCGGGCAGAAAACGCCAGGGTGCACGGTTTAAGAAATAGCGAACAGGCCCCGAGTTCCCTGTGGAGCTCGGGGCCTGTGTCTTTTGCGCGCTGGAATTCGTGCGTTAGAGGTCTGCGATCAGGGCTTCAGCACAACGGATGCCGTCGGTGGCCGCGCTCATGATGCCGCCGGCATATCCAGCTCCCTCACCGCAAGGGTAGAGGCCCGGGGTCGACACGGCATGGCACGTTCGGTCTCGGGTGACAGTGACCGGTGAGCTCGAACGAGTCTCCACGCCGGTAAGAACGGCATCGGGACGGCTGTAGCCTCGTAGCTTTTTTCCGAGTAGGGGAAGTCCCAGGCGGAGCGACTCGACGATATGCTGCGGGAGGGCATCGTCGATCGCCGTCCAGGTCACGCCAAGTGGATAGGTTGGTTTTACCTTTCCGGGTGCCGTGCTGGCGCGTCCTGCGAGGAAATCTCCGACGAGTTGTGCCGGTGCGTTCCAGTTGGAACCGCCCAGGCGATAGGCGGCCGCCTCGCAGGCACGCTGGAGCTCGATGCCGGCGAGCGGGTCATCGTTGGGAAGGTCCTCAGGCGTGACGTTAACGAGCAGGGCGGCATTTGCGTTGCGTCCGTCGCGGGCATTGAGACTGGCCCCGTTGACGCACAGATGGCACGGTTCTGAAGAGGCGGCAACAACCTGTCCGCCGGGGCACATGCAAAACGAGAACACGCTGCGGCCGTTGGGAAGATGGGCAACAAGTTTGTAGGGGGCCGCCCCGAGCGCTGGATGTCCAGCCGAGGCTCCATATTGGGCTCTGTCGATGTCGCGTTGCGGATGCTCGATGCGAACGCCCATGGCAAAGGTCTTTTGTGCGAGGGCCACGTTGTGGTCCTTAAGGAGCTCAAAAATATCGCGAGCAGAATGCCCGCAGGCGAGGATGAGGTGCTTTGTCTCGATCGGCTCGTAAGCGGCGTCTTGGGACGATTGGACATCAATACCGGTGATGGCGCCAGACGCGTCGATGCGAATGTCGACGAGCTTCGTTCGATAACGGACGACACCTCCGAGCTGCTCGATGCGCTGGGATATAGCGGTGACAACCTTGGGAAGGATGTCGGAGCCAATGTGCGGCTTGGCATCCCACAGAATATCGCGGGGCGCACCCGCCTCGACGAAGGTTTCGAGGATAAGGCGATGGGCGGGATTTTTTGTTCCCGTATTGAGCTTGCCGTCCGAGAAGGTCCCCGCGCCGCCCAGACCAAACTGAATATTGCTCTCGGGGTCGAGGATGCGCTCCTTTAGAAAGAGGTCGATCGCATGCGAGCGGCGAAATGCCGGGTCGCCGCGCTCGATAAGCAAGGGCTTAAGACCTGCTTCGGCGAGCGTGAGCGCAGCGAAAAGGCCGGCGCATCCGGCGCCGACAACGACAGGGCGTTCTTGAGGTGCGTCGGAGACGGGGGAGGGGAATGAAGGCTTATCGTCTTCTATCGCGCGTACGCACGAGCGGTCACGCTCGGCAACGCTGTCGACCGCTTCTCGCTCGAGGTGGGGACTAGTCAGCTCAACACGAAAGCTCAGGATAAAATGGACGTCTCGTTTTTTGCGAGCGTCGATTGACTTGCGGTGGAGTTCGATGGACTTGATCTCGGAGTCCTTGCAACGTAGGATGCGCTTGGCGACTCGCTTGCCAACAATGAGGCAGGCATTTTCATCGCCGGCTTCATCGAGCGACGCGTTGACTTGGGTGATTTCGATCATCGAGGTCTCCTTAGAGGCAAGAAAGAGGCCGTCCGGTATTCCAGACGGCCCGAATGCGTTTTTGATTATAGACTGCGCGGCTACAAGCTGCTTGCAGCGCGAATGCCCGAGAGCCAGGCCCACGCAAGGTTAAAGCCTCCGCAATCGGCGTCGATGTCGAGTGCTTCGCCGCAGACGTAAAGCGGGGCGTCGACAACGCAGCGCGCGCGTAGACTGGGTGTTGAGATGCTCTCGACAGATACGCCACCTCGCGTGACCTGCGCCGAGCGCTCCTCGGCTGTTCCCTCGACGAGCAACTTAAAGTGCTTGAGGATCGAGACCAGGTGGATGACATCGTTGGAGCCTGGATGGCACTGCTCGAACGCTGTACAGACGACGCGGGAGAGTTGCGGAGCGAGCATGCCGTCGAGCCAACGGGGATCGCGGGGCGAAAAGCCGCCGAGCAGCTTAACGCGCCGGTTGAGCATATCGAGCAGCTCGTCTTTAGAGAGGTCGGGGAAAACGTCGAGCAGGATCGTATCGCCGCGCTGGATACGACGGGAGAGGTTGAAGACAGCGACGCCCGAGATGCCGAAGGCTCGAAACAGTACTTCACCGTCTTCGTGCCAGAGCTCACTATGGTTACGGGTGAGCGTCAAGCGGGCGCGGACGCGCAGACCATCCAACGTCTTGAGTGCCGCCCGATCGCCAACGACCGTTGCCGATACGGGGCAGAGGATGGGGCGCAGCGAAGTGAGGGGGAGGCTAAACGTATCGGCGATACCGGTGGGGTTGCCGCCCGTGGCGATAATTACGGTATGTGCCTGCAGGGCCACGTTCTTGCGAGGGACATCGGCGAGCGCTTTCCGAAGCGAGCGGAGCTCCGATTTTCGGTCGTCGTGCTTTTTTGCCTTGAGCGCCCGCGCTGGACGGTCTATTTGGAGTGCCCAGCCTTCGGAAGTTTTGTGTGCCGAGGCAACGTTGGCTCCGCAGATTAAGGTGATACCCAGGCGGTCGCAAGCATTGAGAAGCGCGTCGCGCACCGATTCGGCGCGAAGGGAGCGCGGGTACAGTCGGCCTTCCTCGGAGGTTGTCATGATGCCCAGCGAGGAGAAGAAACCCATAAGCTCTTGTTCGGGCTGGGGGCCCATGACGGATTCGACGAATGCGGGGTGGTTATACCGCTGAGGATCAATCGATTCGTTGGAGAGGTTGCAGCGGCCGTTGCCGGTCGCAAGGAGCTTAAGACCGCAGGCGACATCGCGCTCAACGATGCAGACGCTTTTGCCAGCGCGTGCGGCCGTAATGGCGGCGGCGAGGCCTGAAGCCCCGCCGCCGATTACCAGGACGTCATAGAAGGCGCTCGTGTTCACTTAGGCCTCGTCGGTCTCGTGCGGGGTAATAGCCTCGACGGCAGAGACTGCCTTGGGCAACATGCCATCGGGCAGCGCGGTCTCGACCTCGCCCTTATCGCAGGCCTCGGCGAGTGCCGGATTAATGGGAAGCTGGCCCAAGATGTCGAGGTTATAGCGCTCTGCGACCTCGGGGAGCTTGCTCTTGCCAAAGACCTCGATCTTCTTGCCGCAGTCGGGGCACTCGATATAGCTCATGTTCTCGACAATGCCCAGAATGGGGACGTTCATCTTCTCGGCCATGTTGACCGCCTTGGCGACGATCATCGAGACCAGATCCTGCGGGCTCGTGACGATGACGATGCCGTCGACGGGCAGTGACTGGAAGACGGTGAGAGCGACGTCGCCTGTTCCCGGAGGCATGTCGACCAGCAGGTAGTCGATGGGGCCCCATGAGGTCTCGCTCCAGAACTGCCTAATGGCGCCTGCGATGACCGGACCGCGCCAAAGGACGGGGTCGGTCTCGTTTTGGAGCAGAAGGTTGGAGCTCATGACCTTGACGCCGTGCTCGGAGATTTCAGGCAGCATAAGGTTGCCAAGGGCATGGACGTGGCGTCCGCTCATACCGAACATCTTGGGGATGGAGGGACCGGTGATGTCGGCATCGAGGACGCCGACCTTGTGGCCGTGGCGGGCAAGCTCGGTGGCGATGGCACCGGTGACAAACGACTTGCCGACACCGCCCTTGCCGGAAAGCACGGCGATGACGCGCTTGACCTCGGACAGCGTATTCTCCTCAAATTGCGACGGCGACGTTTGTCCGCCGGCGGCCTGTGCGTGCTCGCAACCCATGTATGACTCCTTTGTATATGTTGGGGCCGGGGCCCCGCGATGTGACACGAGCGTCATTGTACCCTCGTTTGCGAGCGGGAGTCATTTGCGATGCAATTGGGCCGAGCGTGCTTGCAATACGATGGGCCCAAGCGAATGGGCGGGCTTACTGAAGTTTGCTGGCGAACTCGAGGTATTGCATGCGCTGCAGCTTGTCGATCGTCGAGGTGTATGGGCTGTCTTCAGATTCCAAGTCGTAGCGCAGCCCGTCGGCACCGAGATAGCCGGCGACATTGATGGTGGGCACATCTGACCTTGTTGCAAGCAGGGCCTTTTGATAGTCGGTGAGCGGGGCGCCGATCTTATTAAGGGTAATGGCTGCAATCTCGTTTGCCCCGACGGTGTCGTAGACGTTGAGCTCGGTATTGCCGGCGATTTCATAGTTAGCCCAGACGAAATAGGTCGACTGATAGACACGGAAAGCGTGGCTTGCCGTATCTTCCTGAGGGTACAGCTCGTCGTTGAGAGTCGTTGCGGCGCTCGGCTGATGGTCGCCAAAAAAGACAAGAACAACCGGTCTGCCGATATTGCGGAGCTCGTTGATAAAGTACTCGAGGTCCCGGTCGGATGCGTTGATGCAGGTGAGATAGGTGTTGAGCGCGCTATTGGCGCCCTCGCTGGCTCCCTCGACCCAATAGTTTGTCAGCTCTTCGGCGGGAACGGTGTCATAGTCGTAGCCGCCGTGATTTTGCATCGTGACGTCAAAGATGAACTGCGGCGCTTCGTCGGTTCTAAGCAGGTCGAGTATCTTGTCGTAGGTGGCGTAGTCGCATACGCCGGCATGGTAACAGGGCGCACCTTCGAAATCGCCGATTGAAAGAAAGTCTCCAAAGCCCAGCTGCTGATAGATTTTATCTCGATGGTAGTTGACGGGGTTTTGCGGGTGCATAGCGGTAGCGGTATACCCAAGCCCCTTAAGGTCCTTTGCCAGGCTGTTGACGCCATTCATCTGATATAGCTGATAGGGGATTTTGCCTAATCCGACAAAGGCCGTTGTCGCTCCGGTCAAAAATTCGAATTCGGAGTTCGCCGTTCCGCCACCGGCGACCGAAGCGAGCATGGTGCCGCGAACAAGTGTGTCGGGAAGTGAGTTGTAGAATGCGGGACCGGTGTACCCGGCCGCCTGGAGCTGCTCAAAGCACGAAAGGTCGCTAAAACTCTCGTTCATGACGGCAACAATCGTCGGCTTGATTTCATTGAACTGGGCAACGGCCGCCGCGCGCTGCTCGCTCGAGCCATACGTGCTGTCGTAGGCGGCGGCGAGCTCCTGCTCGATGCTCTGCGCCTCATCGGGCGTATAGTCTTCGGGCTTCTCAATGGGCAACTCGTTGACCATTTCGGTGAACGAAGTGATAAAACCCTGAGACGCATACGTGGTGATGGGCTGCCAACGGTCAAATCCAAAATTCAGCGCCTGCTCCAAGTCGATGCTGGAAAAGCCCGAGAGTCCCACAACGGTCACTAGCAGAAAAGCGCAGAGGTTAGCGGCGATTGCGGGGAAGACATGGGTGGGCGTACGTAGCTTTCGCGGTCGGATAAGCGAAAGAAGCCCCAGGGAAATCTCCAGCAGGGCGAGAGAGGTTACGATTCCGGCGGTAAAGGTAAACTCGTATCCCTCGCTCACTTCCATTGCGGTGCCAAGGGCCAAGATATCGCTTGGCAGGATGGCTTCGCCTTTAAACGTTATGACGAAGTGCTCGGCAATGCCAAGGATGCAACAGACGACGGGCACGAGGGCCATGACGCCTCCATGACGCTGTCCCAGCAAATAAAGGGAGAGCAGAACCGTCGCGAGCAACCCGACGGAAAACCCGAATGAGTTGGCGGGAATGCGATAGAACGTTTCGTTGCAGGCAATTTCGAGTGAAACGAACGAGAGCGCTGAAACAGCGGCGATGACAAGGATGTCACGGCAAATACAGGCAACCGTTCCCGTCGCAAGATCGGTTTGGTCGATAAGTCCCGAAACCAAGGGCTCGACAAGAAGCATGACGGCGGCAGCACCGAGCGCCGAATAAGAAAGGACCCATAGGGAATTGTCCTCATTTACGAGCAATTGATTCGTAATCCATGCAGCTACCATGCCGAGCGGGATGAGGAGCGTCGCGCACCAAAAGACGCGGGCAATGGGAGGCTTTTCATTGTGTTTGATTGAAAAATACACGCGCACGACGACGGTGGCCACGATAAGGACGGCGATGAATATAGGCAGATTGGCCATGTCGCTCGAAGTGATTTCAAGGGGGATATCTTCGGTCATGGACGTTCCTCTGTTACAGCAAATTAAGTTCAGTATTAGGTTACTGTAACCTTTCCACGGCATTTCGAGAAACGAAGCACCCGATACGCAAAGCTAAAGGTCTGCGAATCTTGTATTACGAACATCTGTGCGCGTCGAGTGCGCTAAACTCATCGGCAGTATGATTCGATGCAATAGGAGGCAAGGAGCTTCCATGTCTGATTCTTCTATCGTTATTCGCGGCGCTCGTGAGCACAACCTCCGTGATATCGATGTTTCCATTCCGCGTGACCAACTCGTGGTCATTACCGGTCTTTCTGGCTCGGGCAAGAGCTCGCTGGCATTTGACACTATCTATGCCGAGGGCCAGCGTCGATACGTCGAGAGCCTTTCGAGCTATGCGCGCCAGTTCTTGGGCCAGATGGACAAACCCGACTTGGATTCAATCGACGGCCTTTCGCCGGCGGTGTCGATCGACCAAAAGACGACGTCTAAAAACCCTCGCTCGACGGTTGGCACCGTAACCGAGATTTATGACTATCTGCGCCTGCTGTTCGCCCGTGTGGGCACCCCGCACTGTCCCGAATGCGGCCGCGTCATTGAGCGCCAGACGACCGACCAGGTTGCCGACAAGGTCTTGGCGGCGGGGGAGGGCCGCCGCGCGTTTGTGCTGGCACCGGTGGTGCGCGGGCGAAAAGGCGAGTTCACCAAACTGTTTGAGGACCTTCGTGCCGAGGGCTTTAGCCGCGTGCGTGTCGACGGTGAAGTGCGCTCGCTCGACGATCCGATCGATCTGGACAAGAAGTTCAAGCACGATATCGAGGTCGTGGTCGATCGCATCGTAATCCGTGAGAACTCTCTGGGCCGTATCGCCGAGTCTGTTGAGCAGGCGACCGCGCTGGCTCACGGCAATGTAAACGTGTACATGCTGCCCGATCGTGATGCTCCCGAGGGGACCGAGGGCGAGCTGCTGGAGTATTCGTTGGCCTTGGCATGCCCGGAGCATGGTCACTCCATTGACGATCTTCAGCCGCGTGATTTTTCGTTCAACGCTCCCTATGGCGCATGTCCTGAGTGCGACGGCCTGGGCTTTAAGAAAACCGTTGATGCCGAGGCGCTGATCGAGGACCCCTCGAAGTCCATTGCCGACGGAGTCTTTGGTAGCCTGTTTGGCAATTCGAACTACTATCCGCAGATTTTTGCTGCGGTCTGCAAACACTTTAAGGTGAGCACCGATACGCCGTGGGAGGACTTGCCCCCTCGCGTGCGTCGTGCATTCTTGGATGGCCTGGGCGATACGAAGATCTCGGTCGACTACCAAAAGCTCGACGGACGTCGTAGCCAGTGGGATACCAAGTTTTCGGGCGTTCGCAACATCCTGTACGAACGCTATACCGAGACGACGAACGAGAACACCAAGGCGCGCTTGGAGAAGTACATTCGCGAGGAACCGTGCTCGAGCTGCCACGGCGCTCGTTTGCGCCCTGAGATGCTCGCCGTCACCGTGGGCGGCAAGTCCATTTACGAGGTTTGTTGCCTGTCGTGCCGTGAGTCGCTCGAGTTTTTTGAGGGCCTGGAGCTCACCGAGCGCCAGCAGTTTATCGGCGGGCGCATCGTCAAGGAAATCCTGGAGCGCTTGCGTTTTCTGGTCGATGTTGGACTCGACTATCTGACGCTCGATCGTGCCTCGGCGACGCTTTCCGG
>CAVALS010000071.1:0-2776 GCA_963589385.1 Bacteroidaceae bacterium | reverse complement strand
CGGTCGATGTTGGTGTTAAAGCCGCCGTAGAACATGATGAACAGCAGCGCCGTGCTGCAGACGGTTTCGGTGAGTCCGTAGTCGCTAAAGTCGATATGCGCCGGGCCGTTGACGCCCAACAGCATGCCGAGCGCGATAAAGATGAGCAGGGTGGGGAAGGGGAGCTTTTTGCCGACGGGTTTGATGGTCAGGCACAAAATGATGACGAGGCCGATAAAAAGAAGGATCTGGTTCATGGATAGTGTCCGCTCCTGGGTGGTTGGCGTGGCACGGTCAGTTGTCTGCGGTTATTTGTACCCAAAGATGGTGGGTTTATGGGGTTGGATTGCGGGCGTGCGCGATATCGTCATAGACGGCTGCCGTCTTTGCCTCTGCTCGGAAACCCTTTCCAGCTTTATTGCAACGGAGTACAATGGGTAACGTTTAAGTTCAACTTGAAGTTTTAGTTGCGGCGCCGGGCTTCGGCCGCAATGCAAGGAGAGGCGTACCATGGCGATCTATGTGACATCTGATGCTCACGGGCACGTGCGTGCGCTTGACGAGGCCCTGTCTAAGATATCGTTGACTTCCGACGACACGCTGTACGTGCTGGGCGACATGATCGATCGCGGGCCCGATCCGGTCGGCGTTATTAAGCTCGTGCGCTCGCTGCCCAACGCCCGCGTGCTCAAGGGCAATCACGAGCAGATCATGCTCGATGCCATCATTGGCCAGGATCCGCTCGATGCCGAGACCTGGGATATCAACGGTGGCTGGACGACGCGCGAGCAGCTCAACGACATGGAATTTGAGGCATACGAGGAGCTCGTGCGATGGATGGCCGCGCTGCCGCTCTACGAGGTGGTCGAGACCGAGGAGCGCCCGTATCTGCTGGTGCATGCTGGAATCGAGATGAAGGCGGCGCGCGCGTTTTTGCTTGAGCATGGCGTCGATTGTGCCGATGGCGTTGGAGCGGTGGGTGCCGATCGCGAGCTGCTGCAGCAGATGCTCGCGGTGCAGTCGTCCGATGACTTGCTCTGGATTCGTCACGGCTATTGGGATGTGCCGACCGGGCTGCTTTCTGCCGAGGGCAAGGGTCCGGTCGTGGTGAGCGGTCACACGCCAACGGTGTCGCTCGGGCGTTATTGCGAGGTCGGTGGTCTTGCGGGGCTCGACGAGGAGTCGGGCCGCGGGCAGATTGTGCGCCTGGGCGGCGAGGATGCCGCCGGTGTGCCCGATCGCATCGACATCGACTGCGCTGCCGCCACCGGCTCCGAGTTCGGTCGCGTGGGCATCCTGCGCCTGGACGACGGGGCGGAGTTCTACGCGAACATCAACCCGGGCGAATAATCGGTGCAAGGGGTAGCTAATTTGGGACGGGGCTTATTTGACTACTTTTGCCCTTCTGCCCGCTAATTGATTTCTCTGGGACGGGGATTAAATAATCATTTGGCTGCCCGCCGGCTAAGTGAGTAGACTTTTTTGGAAATGCCGAGCACCCAACATATTTGCCTCAATAAAACCGCAGGTCACAGACTTGTGCTCTGTTGGTGTGGTCGGGGATTCGGTAAAAGTCTACTCACTTAGTTTTGCGTGATGAATATTGTCCGCAACGAGACCCCAGCCGGGGTGATTCCATCGCAAATTCCGGTGACCGGGCAGCTAATTAGGCGCCGTATGGGTTGCGGGCTCGTTCTATGCGTTGGCGGATGTGGGCGTACTCGACAATCAGCAGCACCAGCAGTAGGGCCATGATAGCCAGGTAGCTTACGACGGCACCCATCAGGCCCAGCAGGTTGATCAGGATCACCGGGAGTACCACGCTCACGGCAAAACAAATCAGGTAGACCTTGGTGACGTCGCCGGCATGGCGCAGCACCGTGATGATGGCGTAGATAAAGTCGATGGCCGCGGTGACGCCGCCGGCGAGGACCATTAGCAGCGCCAGCGTACGGTAGCGCTCAAAGCTGAGACCGTACATAAAGCTCATGAGGGGAATACCGGGACCTGCCATAAATGCGGCGCACACGCCGGTGATGACCACGATCAGCGCCATAACGGCAACAATAATCAGGTCAAAGCGACGACGCTTGCGAGGATTAGCCCAAATGCTCGACAAGCGCAGGAGCTGCGGTTTATAGACAAATCCAATGCTCAACAGAATAGCCTGCGCCGGAAAGAACAGGGCATTAAAGTACAGCTGATATTTGTATGCCAGCTTGCCTTCCATCACAAACTTGGGCATGCTCTCAATTAGGTTGAACAGGAATAGCGCGCCAAAGAGTGGGGCGCACTGGACAAACAGGTGGCCGACCTCACGCAGGCTTACGCGGCGCGATTTTTCGGTCTCGAGCAGGGCGAGCGGCGCGGTGACCAGCACGAGCGAGGCGATCGCGGCGATGCCCATGGCCATGGCCGCGATGGGCATGCTACGCGTGAGGAACAGCGCCACGCTGAAGACCGCGATGACGCCGACGGAGCGTAGCGTTTGACTCATGCCAGCCAAGTAGAGCTTGTCGGCCTGCTGCAGGCGGCCTTCGTACACGTCGGCGACGCCGTCGATCACCTTGTAGAGGTAGACGCCCAGGCCGATCGTCGCCATATGCGCGTCATAGCCGCGGGCGCTGCTGTACATGAGGCCGCAGCCTAGGGCGAGCGCTCCGCAAAGCCAGCGGTTGAGCTGGTAGGAGGCAAAGGACGTCTTTTCGTCGATGTCTGAGACCTGGAAATTGCGCACGCCGTAGTTGCACGCGATCATGATGAGCGTGCCGGTGACGAAGGCGATGGAGAATTTGCC
>CAVALS010000070.1:0-3627 GCA_963589385.1 Bacteroidaceae bacterium | reverse complement strand
CCTTAAAGGAATCTGCGATGCCCGAAGAATAGGCGTCGCCGGAGTTATAGAACAGCACGAACTTCTCGTCCGCATACTTCTGCGCCAGGAACTTGGCAGCGTTGACACCCTGGTTGGGGTCGGTGAAGCAAACCTGGAAGACGCAATCCTTGCCGTCGGTGACGTCCTCGGAGGACGCGGACGGGGTGATCATGAACGTCTTGGGGTCGTTACCGCACTCGGCGGCAACGGCAACCGACGCACCCGTGGTGGTCGGGCCGACAAGGGCCTGCATGCCCCAGTCGAGCAGGGTGTTGAAGGCGTTGACGGCCTTCTCGCCGTCGGCCTGGTCATCCTCGGCCTTGCTGGCAAGCGGCAGCTCCTTGGTCGAGAAATCCTTGCAGCCAAGCTCGACACCCTGGGTAACGGACTTGCCGTAGGACGCGTTGGCGCCGGTCAGCGGGCCGATGGTGCCGATCTTAAACGAAGCGTCGCTCGAAGCGGAACCGCTGTCGCCGCCGTTGGAGGAGCAGCCAGCTAGAATGGACATCGCCCCCAGACCTGCTGCGCTCGCGATAACGCTCCTGCGATTCATAACAGGGTTCAATGACTTACCGGTGAGGCTCGACATGCGGCTCTCCTCTCAAATCTCGTCGGGTTTCGGTTACCCGACAGGCCATCCTTCGCCGTGTTCGGCGTTCGCAAAATACTAGACGCTTTAGTTAAGGAAAGTGGCGATTATTTCAACTTTTCTTTGGATTTGTTCATTTATCCATAATTCTGCGTATTTCTATTACTTTATGCAGTAATGCCACTTTATTGTGTGAAAGTAATGTTTCCGTTCTGTTACAGGCGTCCCTGCCCTGAATAAAACGGCCTCACTGGTCGCGCTTTATGCGCACTTAGGCGGCGATGTACTTGCCGTCCTGGATCACATAGGCTGTGGCGGGCTTTTCGACCTGGCCCTCGTCATTCCACGTCAGCTCGCCCGTCAGGCCCTCGATCTTGATCTTGCGCATGACCTTGGCAAGGTCGCCGGCAATGTCGGCACCGTCGGCCGAAATGTCAATCCCCGCCCTATCGATAGCCTCGGCGATGGCGTGGACGCAATCGTAAGCGTCGGCGGCAAACTGGTTGGGCGTCTCGTCGTAGGCATCCTTATAGGCCTTGACGAAGTCGGCATTCTTCTCATCGTCAGCCGAAAACGGGGTCATGAGCAGTACGCCCTCGGCAAGAGAGGTATCGAAGCCTTCCACAGAGAGCAGGCCGTCCATGCCGTCGGTACCCATGAGGGTCATGTCGTAGCCCATGTCCTTGGCGTTCTTGAGCAAAACGGACGCCGGCGTGTAGTAGATCGGCGCAAAGACGAGCGTGGCGCCGGCCTCCTTGGCCTTGGTGAGCTGGTTGGTAAAGCTCGTGGAAGAGTCGTCCTTAAAGGTCTCGGTATCGACGATGTCGAGCTTGGACGCCTTGGCCTGCTCGGCAAAAGCGTCGGCAACGCCCGAGCTATACGTATCGCCAGAGTTGTAGAACAGGGCGATCTTGGCATCCGCGTACTTCTCGGCCAAGAACTTCGCGGCGCTGGCGCCCATGGTGGGATCGGTGAAGCAAACCTGGAAAACCGTGGTCTTGTCCTTGGTAACGTCGAGCGACGAGGCCGAAGGCGTGACCATGAGCATATCGTCGGCGATCTCGCCCGAGACGGCGACGGCGGCACCGGTGGTGACGGGGCCGACGAGCGCCTGCATGCCCCAGTCGCACAAGGTATTGAAGGCGTTGATGGCCTTCTCGCCGTCAGCGACGTCATCCTCAGACTTAAGCGAGAGTTTGAGGTCCTTGGTCGAAAAATCCTTGGCGGCGAGCTTGGCACCCTTCTCGGCCGAAACGCCATAGGTTGCCGTGGCGCCGGTCAGAGGGCCGATGACACCGATCTTGAAGGTCTTGCCGTCATCGGCGGAGCCGCCGTCCGAGCCGCCCGACGAGCAACCAGCGAGTGCGACGGTACTGCCGAGCGCCGCGGCGCCGGCGAGAAAGTTCCTACGGCTGAGCGTGCTGTTGATGTTGAACATGGTGTCCCCCTTTTCGCTGGCCGTAGTGCGGCCGTCTTGCGGTACGGGGCAAACCTTATGGCGCCAGCGTTGACAGTTTGTTACGGAGTTCCGTTTGTAGCGAGCATGTTTCCAATGTTTCCGCAGCGTTTCGGGGGTGCCGTTTTGTGCGACTCCTGTTGCCTGGCGAGCACGCGCCCTCTGTTCACGCTAGAATGCACTCAACCTTTAAGTGGTTAATCCATCCATAAGATGCACGAAGGAGCTATCTATGAGCGAACCCCTGCGCACCGTGAACGTCGGTCTGATCGGTCTGGGAACCGTCGGCGGCGGCGTGGCCCGTCTGATCAAGAGCCACCACGATGAGTACCTGGCAGCCTACGGCATCGACCTTAAGCTGACCCGCGCCTGCGCGCTTGCTTGGGAGCAGGCCGAGGCGGCAGGCATTGAGCGCGAGGCCTTTACGAGTGACTGGCACGACGTCGTCACAGACCCCGCCGTCGACATCGTCGTCGAGCTGATCGGCGGCGAGCATCCCGCAACCGAGATATTCACCACCGCCTTCGAGAACGGCAAGCACGTCGTCTCTGCCAACAAGGCCCTGCTGGGCCGTCATGTCGAGACGCTCGCCGAGAAGGCGCGCGCGTGCGGCGTGCAGATTAAGTGCGAGGCCAGCTGCGGCGGTGGCATCCCCATTGTCAGCACGCTCGAGCACGACCTGGTGGGCAACAAGATCCTGACCATCGCCGGTATCCTTAACGGCACCACCAACTACATCCTGTCGCGCATGGACGCCGAGGGCGCCGATTACGCTGACGTGCTCGCCGACGCCCAGGCAAAGGGCTATGCCGAGGCCGACCCGTCCGCCGACGTCGACGGCTTCGACGCCGCCAGCAAGACGGCAATCCTCGCTTCCATCGGCTTTGGCACCCGTGTGACCACCGACGATGTCTACCAGCAGGGTATCCGTACCATCGGCGCCGAGGACATTGCCCAGGCCCGCGAGCTCGGCTACACCATCAAGCTGCTGGGCATCGCACGCAACACCGACGCCGGCGTCGACGTCCGCGTGCACCCCACGCTGATCCCCGCCGACCACATGCTTGCCAAGGTCAACGGCGCCATGAACGCTGTCTACGTGGTAGGCGACGCCGTGGGCGAGACCATGTTCTACGGTGCCGGCGCAGGCTCCTTCCCCACCGCGAGTGCCGTCGTGGGCGACATCCTGTCGCTCTCCGAGCAGATCAGCCGCGGCGTGGCTCCGCTGCCCGAGATTGAGCCCTATGGCCACAACCTCGCCTTTAAGCCCATGGACGAGCTCCAGACCAAGTACTATGTGCGCCTGAAGGTCGCCGACCGCGTGGGCGCCCTGTCCGAGACGGTCGACATCTTTGCCAAGCACAACATCTCGATCTCGCTCATCAACCAGGTCGAGGACGGCAAATCGGGCGTCAGTGATGCCTGCTCGGTCATCTTCCTGACGCACCGCGCGCTCGAGAAGGACGTCCAGGCTGCCGCCGCCGAGCTTGCCAGCGTCGACTGCGTGGCCGAGGTCGCCAACGTCCTGCGCATCGAGGACGTTGAAGCTTGGACCGAAGGC
>CAVALS010000069.1:0-3267 GCA_963589385.1 Bacteroidaceae bacterium | reverse complement strand
TCGTGGTATTCGCCGCGGTCCCACTTCTCCAGGAACTCGTCAAAGAAGTGCGGGTCAGCCTGAGCCTCGGCGTCGGCCTTGTTGCAGGCATCGATCTTGGCGATCAGGGCATCGTGCTCGGGGGTCTTCTCGTAGGGCTCCTCCAGGAAGGCAAGCATGATGTCGGCCATCAGGAACTCGCCGGTAATCTTGCCGCCAAAGCCCACGATGTTGGCGTTGAGCTCGCGACGGGCATACAGGGCAGAGGTCATGTCGCGAACCAGGGCGCAACGGGCGCCGGGAACCTTGTTGACGGCGTTGGTGATGCCGATGCCGGTGCCGCACAGGGCCACGCCAAAGTCGGCCTTACCGCTGGCAACAGCCTCGCCCACGGCCTTACCGTAGATGGGATAGTGCGTACGGGTGTGGCTGTAGGTGCCGCAGTCGAGCACCTTGTAGCCAGCCTGCTCCAGGCGGTCGGCCAGATAGATCTTCTCGTCCGTAACGATATGGTCGCAACCGATTGCGATGGTCTTCTTCATCAGAACGTCCTTTCGTCTGAATTCACAAGTTGAGGTAGAAGTTCGAGTTCTCGGTGGCTCTCGTTAGGCCATCTTGTTGAGCATGTCGACACGGATCTGGTGACGGCCGCCGGCGTACTGGGCGCGCAGGAACTCGCGAGCGATCTTCTTGGCGACCTCGGTGCCCACAACGCCCGGGCCCATGGTGACCATGCGCGAGCCGTTGTGCTCGCGGGTCATGTAGGCGGAACGCTCGTCGGAAATGTTGGCGACGACCATGCCCTTAATCTTGACGGCGGCCATATAGGAGCCGACGCCGTACTTATCGAATGCGAAGCCCTGGGAATCCTTGTGCTCCAGCAGGTCCTTGGCAACGGCGGTCGCGGAATCGACAAAGTCCGCGGCAGGGGTCTCGGAATAGTCGACGACCTCGTGACCGTCGGCGATGAGCATCTCCTTGATGGACTCCTTCATCGACATACCGTCGGCATCGGAAGCGATTACAACCCTCATGACATCCTCCTTGAGAGATACGCAGGTGCGTAGTTTCTGTTTGGAAGTGTTGAATCGCGTTCAGGTCCGGGCATCTGAATGTGCGGTTCTTCACTGTTCATGTTTATTTGAACACATTCGAACAGTAACTGCAACAACTATTTGTTTATCTTTGTTCTTTTTTGAACAAATACCGTTTACGGATGATTGCTGACCGTTTGGATTCAGGGAATGCCCGGCTTGTCACGTATTCAACAAACAAAAAGGGCGACCGAGAACGCATCTCGGCCGCCCTTCTTACGGTTGGTTTTCCAAAGATCGCTTTGCCGCCTACTCAGACTGCCCGCCCTTTTTGGCGTGCTTGGACGGAGCACTCAGAAAGCGGCCCGTCAAATAGTTCGCCGGGCCGGAAATATCGATCCCCAGCAGTACGTGTCCCAGCCACAGGAACCCCACGAGCACCAGTAGCGGGATAACGCACGAAGTCACGATCATCACGATGACGCCTTCAATCAGATCGGTCACCTGCCGCACAATCTCGTCGGTCATCTGCTTGGCGCCGCTGGTCACCGACGTAACAAGGCTCGATGCTCCATCAGTCAACTGCTCGAGCACGTTTTTGGACTCCGTGGCCTCGGATTTTTTCTTGTTCGATTTTGAGCTGGTCTCGGTTGACTTGTCCGTGGCATCAGCCGTCTTTGCGGCATCGCTCGCCTTTTGCTCAGCTTGCTCAATACTTACGCGATACGTTTCATCGACCTTCTGCGACACCCATACGCTCGCGGGTACGAGCGCCATGCCGATCACGGCAACCACCAGCACGCGTGTCGCCACACGGCGCAGGACGGCGCTCGTACTCCAGCGCCCGTGAATGCCGAGCGACACCGCAAAGAGCACCAACGCAAACGGGATTAGGACGCCCAAGCCAACCGACCACAAAATCGTGAGCAAATATTTCTCTAGGTATAGCACGGCAAGCACGATACCAAGGTTGCCTGAAAGCTGCGCGAGCTGCTCGGCAACCGGCGTTCCCGTATCACCCGGCAGCGCGGTAATGCCCGCAGACAGCGCCACGCACGAGGTCGTGAGCGCCAAAACGTTGCCTTTCTTTTGGTCGATGACCTCGATGGTGGAGTCCCAAGTTTTGGTATCGGCGAAATGCGGACGAGCCACAAAGCCCGACAGCAGCGCCAGCACCACGAGCGCAACGATAAAGCCAATCTGCAGCTTTTTGTTTGCGCACACGACATCGGACAGGCTGGGCTGCAGCTCGGTTACCGTCGTGTGCTCGGTTATCTGGACAGGACGCCCATGAGCCATCTCGTGCGCGTCTCTTTTTTGTATTGACCCGTTATCCGGCATTTGGATACCTCCTCAGTCCGGCGTTTAATGCGAAAGGAAGTATACCCACCGAGCAAAAATCGAACGGGAGGACGAAGGGAGCGCACCAAGACTGTCCCCAACGACTAGTCGTTTAAGAACGTCCCCAATGACTATCTCGGGATGAGTTGCGGGGAGGAGGACAGAAAAAGCCCTGCTGCGGTTAGCGGCAGGGCTTTTGGAAGGGGACTTGGTTGTGAGGGCTCGTTAGGCGAGCTTGGCCTCGAGCTCGGCGATGCGCTTGTAGGCATCGATGGTAAAGCGGGCCTGCTTCTCCAAGATCATAGTGGTCATGAGAGTATCCTGGGCATGGGCCATGATGAAGGTCATCTCCATCTCGCCACCGCCGGCCTCCTGCGAAAGCAGTTTGGTCTGCGTGTCGTGGGCACCGATGAGCGCATCGCTGGCATCCTTGTGCAGCTGTTCGGCCTTCTCAAAGTCACCCTCGCGAGCAGCATCGAGCGCTGCAAGCAGATCGGTCTGGGCGTCACCTGCGTATGCGACAATCTCGAATCCAACCATCGAGATTTCTTCTTTGGTTGCCATGTTGCGTTCCTTTCACATATGAACCAATGGAGAGCATCGCGTCCGGGCATACGCGCTGCGTTGTGTATGACAGAAACAATAACATTCAAACAAAAAAGAACAGCGCAAAACGTAATTTCGAGCTATGAACGGTCACTTTTCGCCCGTGAACGGTTTTTAAACCAATCTGAACAATATCGAACACAATTAGCGGAAACCCAAACAGACCCGCGCCCTAGCGCCAATCGCGCACCGTATCGCCCTCGACGAGCACGCCCGGAAACAGCATGTGCTCCACACCGGGTTCAACGCCCTCGGCGCCGGCAATCTTGTCGACCGCCCACATGCCGACGCGCTTGTTGTCAAAGCG
>CAVALS010000068.1:0-14283 GCA_963589385.1 Bacteroidaceae bacterium | reverse complement strand
CCCCATCCCCTCGCTCAAACGTCAACGCCGCAGCGCCGCCACCATACACAACCAGCGCAAACGCCGTACCGCCGGCCCAAGCCTCAGCTGCCGCGCATCAATCGTTACGCGCTCATCATATGCCTGCGGTATCATATTGCGCCGTGTATCGTTTCCAAACACACGTCTCTATAACGTAACAGGAGATCACATGGACGCAACCGCAATTATCCTCGCCGCCGGCGAGGGCACCCGCATGAAGTCGAACCACTGCAAGGTTTCGCACAAGATTCTAGGCAAGCCCATGGTTCAGTGGATCGTCGACGCCACCATCAAGGCCGGCTGCAGCCGCGTCGTGGTCGTCATCGGCAGCCACGCCGACGAGATGCGCGCCCTCATCGATGGCGCCTACGCCAACAGCGCCACCAAAGTCGAGTGCGTCGAGCAGACCGAGCGCCTGGGCACCGGCCATGCCGTCAAGGTCGCGCTCGAGGCCTGCGGCATCGCGCAAGGCCCCGTCGTCGTGCTCAACGGCGACCTGCCGCTCATCACCGCCGACACCGTCGCCAAGTTCGCGCAGACCGTCGCCACCGGCGAGCTCGCCTGCACCGTCATGACCATGACCCCGCCCGATCCTTTTGGCTACGGCCGCATCAAGCTGGGCGCCGATGGTCAGATCGAGCGCATCATCGAGCAGAAGGACTGCACGCCCGAGCAGGCCGCCACGCTGCTGGAGTGCAACGCCGGCTGCTACGCCTTCGACGGCGCGCAGCTCGCCGCCCACATCAACGAGATCGGCAACGACAACGCGCAGTCCGAGTACTACCTGCCCGACATGCTCGAGATCCTCAAGGGTCACGGCCAGGCGGTCTCCATCTTCCACTGCGATGACTACCGCGACGGCCTGGGCGTCAACAGCCGCATCCAGCTCGCACAGCTCACCGCCATCGCGCGCGACCGCATCAACGAGCACTGGATGGCCGAGGGCGTCACGTTCATCGATCCCACGCAGGCCTGGATCGGCCCCGATGCCGTTATCGGCCGCGACACCGTCGTGTGGCCGCAGACGCACCTGATCGGCCACGTCACCGTGGGCGAGGAGTGCCAGCTCGGCCCCAACAGCCGCCTCACCGACACTACCGTCGGCAGCGGCTGCACCATCGATGAGACCATCGCCATCGAGGCCGTCATCGAGAACGGCGTCGACTGCGGCCCGCGCGCCTATCTGCGCCCGGGCACCCACATGCTCGACGGCTCCAAGGCCGGCACGCACGTGGAGATCAAGAAGTCCACGATCGGTGAGGGCTCCAAGGTGCCGCACCTGTCCTACATCGGCGACACCACCATGGGCTCCGGCGTCAACGTGGGCGCGGGCTCCATCACCTGCAACTACGATGGCGTGCACAAGCACAAGACCGTCATCGGCAAGGATGCCTTCATCGGTTCCGACACCATGATGGTCGCGCCCGCCCAAATCGGCGACGGCGCGCTCGTGGCCGCCGGCTCCGTCATCACCGAGCCGGTCCCGGCCGACGCGCTCGGTCTGGGCCGCGCCCGTCAGGTAAATATTGAGGGCTGGGCCGCCGATTACCGCCGCCGTCTGCACGAGGACGACGAGGTATAACGTTTTACCAAGCATCTAAGGAGCTGTTCCCATGGAGGGGCGGCTCCTTTTTCTATCGTGACCTGCGCAACCGGATGAGTGGTCGGTTCGTGTCCGTTGACGGTAAAGACGTTATCAAGACCCGATTAACCCCGTCGCGCGGTTACAATGCAACAAGGCATCTATATGGCATTCGATATAAAGGAGAAGGGTAATGCCGATTAATGATCCCGAGAAGTCGGAGAATATGCGCAAGTCCATCCGCGTGTATTCCGGTTCCTCCAACCGTCCCCTCGCTCAGAAGATCGCTGAGTACCTTGGGGTCGAGCTTTCGGGCCTTACGCTAAAGCAGTTCGCCAACGGTGAGATTTACGCCCGCTACGACGAGACCGTCCGCGGCGCCGACGTCTTCCTGATTCAGTCCGTGGCCGGCGGCAACGTCAACGACATGCTCATGGAGCTGCTCATCGCCACCGACGCTGCCAAGCGCGCATCCGCCCGCTCCATCACCGCCGTCATCACCCACTACGGCTATGCCCGCCAGGACCGCAAGGCCGGCCCGCGCGAGCCCATCACCGCCCGCCTCGTCGCCAACCTGCTCGAGCGCGCCGGCGTCGACCGCATCATCACCCTCGACCTGCACCAGGGTCAAATCCAGGGCTTCTTTGATATCCCGGTCAACCACCTGTCCGCACTGCCGCTGTTTGGCCAGTACTACAACGCCATGAACTTCGACACCGACAACCTGGTTGTCGTCTCCCCCGACGTGGGTCGTGCCAAGGCCGCCAAGAAGCTGTCCGACATGCTCGGCTGCGACCTGGCCATCGCCCACAAGGGCCGTCCGCGCCACAATGCCGCCGAGGTCATGGGCATCATCGGTGACATCAAGGGCAAGACCTGCGTCATCAACGACGACATGATCGACACCGCTGGCACCCTGTGCGCCAACGTCAAGGAGCTCAAGGCTATGGGCGCCGGCGACATCTACGTCTGCGCCACCCACGGCATCTTCTCCGGTCCGGCCATCGAGCGCCTGAACGATGCCCCCATCGTCGAGTGCGTCGTCACCGATGCCATCCCCGTCGAGGTCGGCGGCAAGATCAAGACCATCTCGGTCGCCGAAGAGTTCGCTCAGGCCATCTCCGCCGTTTACCACGAGGAGCCCGTCTCCACGCTCGTCGGCGGCGACTTCGCGCTGTAGTCCAACGCGCATCGCATCATCTTTGATGCTTTTAAAGGGTCGGAAGCTCGCTTCCGGCCCTTTTTCTATCCCTCGCCAACCTTCCCTGGACAATTGGTTCAGATACGTATTTTTTAAAGCCCCAAAGGGCCGTTCGGAGCCTTCTGAGCTCCCCGGCGGATGCCATGCCGCCCAAAGCTCATCGTTTTCGAGTACAACCGCCGCATATTTACCCTCAAATCACCCTCGAAGGCCCTTAGAAACGCCTCGAATGCCCGTCGCCTTATACGTATCTGAACTAACTGTCCAGTAGCTATCGTCAACCTTCGCGGCAGAGCTCAATTTCCTGCAATCCCCTCAACCGATTCCACCGATTTCATAACACCCAGCCGTTCATGGCGCACAGCGCCCCGCTGAGCGAAAAGAACGGTATGGCGGTCGCATTCTGCCGCCAACTTAGTACGTTATAGCTATGACGACCGTGATTTCACATTTCTCCGCCCTCCGCGCAATTCGTCGCGCACGACGGGCGTACTCTGCCCTACCCTGGGACTCCGTTGATAGTGAACAGCAAGCACAGGCCTTGGCTAGCTGCATTCCCAATAATGACGCGATAGACTTTGGCGCACTTTCGATACTCGACGCCTGGAATGAAGATGATTCCGAACTACTCGATCTTCTCGTTTCAAACGAAGACAACAGACGCCCCGACAAGCGACTTCTTCAGCATATTCTCTCCGCTCCGCTTCCTGAAGGTGCAATTATGCACGTCGAGGCCGACATCTACGCAACGTCTCCTGCCATGACAGCCATGCTTTGTTCTAAAAATGAATCGGTCGCCAAAACCTTGATGCTCCTTATGGAGCTGCTCGGAACCTACTCCCTTCCGCCCGAGGCAACCTACCCCATCGCCTATGACGACATCTGGCCCAAGGGCGATAGCTGCGCAGCGACGGGCGATCTTGATTGCCTGGGCGGCCAGTCGGCAGCCAAACAGCAGAACGAAACCCGCTACGAACAGGCGCACTACAAATGCGAGCCCGCCACGACCATCGAAGATCTCGAGGCGGTCGCGCGCTTCGCCAAAAGTAGCTCATACACCTCGTTTCGCACGGCAGTCAAGCTTGCCCGACCCGGATCTGCATCCCCAGCCGAATCCCTAATGTTAGCCGTTCTCGGAGCGCCCATGCGCTTTGGCGGATTCGGATGTTGCAGCCTGCCCATGGGAGGCCTGCTACTCAACTATCGAATCGACTTCGACACTCTTGCGGTTAACATGTCCTCCGGCATCCCTTACGCCATCTGCGACCTATATTGCCCGGCCGCCGGAGTCGACAACGAATACAACGGAATTGGGCATGAGCTTCAAAACGCTCGCATCCACGATGGCAATCGAAATAATGGCCTCAAGGCAATGGGCATCCACGTCCTGGTTATCAATCGCGACCAAATGAAAGACCTTGTTGCACTCGAAGCCTTCGCCCAAACGATGCATCGACTCGCAGGAGTCCGATTCCGATATCGCATCAAGGGCTATCGCAAGCGTCAGGCCGCTTGGCTCAACGCTCTGCGGGCCGGAATCGGCCTTGCGCCGGTCTAAACGGCGAATCACCCGTGCGCCGTCGAACAGGGCTGGACAGTTAGTTCAAATACGTATAAATAGACACATTGAATTAGGCTGTTTTGCAGCTATCTCTATACCATTCGCCCTATTTGAAAGCGGGGTAGACTTCAAAACAGCGTCATATGGACTAACTAAAGTTCCAAAACAACGTATCGGCATTGAATTGAGCAATTCGAGTCCTCAGAACTTATACGTATCTGAACTAACTGTCCACCTCGGATTTTGACGGCCGTCCAAACGCCCCCAAACAACCTCAATTGCCCTCCATTTGACAGCGGCAACAGGGTCGCTCACCATAGCAGGCGACAAATCAACGAAAGGATGAACATGGCAGCTGCACAGCCGCTTAAGATTCGCATGGTTGCCGGACTTGGCAACCCTGGCGATGAGTATGCCGAGACCCGCCACAACGCCGGTTTTAAGGCGATCGACGAGCTGGCCCGTCAGGCCGGCGTCACGTACTGGAAAAACCAAGCAGGCGCCGAGGTCGCGCTCATCAACATCAACGATGCCGAGGAAGAGAACGGCAAGCGCCAGATTGTACTGGTCAAGCCGCAGTCGTACATGAACACCTCGGGCGGACCCATCTCCAAGCTCTGCCGCGAGTACAAGATCAAGGCCGAGGAGCTGCTCGTCATCCACGACGAGCTCGACATTCCCGCCGGCGACGTACGTGTTAAGGTGGGCGGCGGCCACGCCGGCCACAACGGCCTGCGCTCCATCATCGACAAGATGGGCAGCCGCGACTTCAGCCGCATCCGCACCGGTATCGGCAACCCTCCCGGCAAGATGGCCGTGGCAGATTACGTGCTCAAGCAGCTGCGCGCCCGCGAGGCCGAGGACTTCCAGAACACCTGCGCCCGCGCCGCAGATGCCGCCGGTCTGGCCATCGTCCACGGCGTAATCTACGCCCGCGATCACGTAAACGGCGCCGCTTCCGCCAACGGCAAGCACTAAAACCTACTATTTAGGGACAGGTTTATTTTGGCAGGTTTTATCTACGGAAATGCCGTGGTGGCTGCATCGCAATAAACCCCGCACTGCCATACACACATAGCGCCCCAAGGGGGCCGGCCTCATCACAACCCGAGGCCGGCCCCCTTTGCCGTTTTACCTGATAAAACCGACCAAAATAAACCTCTCCCCCTTTGGTAGGCCAAAGTGGATAAACCCTGCTCCCAACCGCCGAAGACACACGTAAGTGACATGTCCATGAGGGTATAATTTGCACCGTATGTCTGCACAACGCCTGTGCGCGTACGGTTTTACTCGGGCTACCGTCCATTTCCGTGGAGGCACGGTTCGGCAGCCCTAACAAGAGAGGGGTTCTATGTATAAGATCCTGGAGAAGACGCAGTTCTCGGAGAAGGTGTTCAAGTTCCGCATCGAGGCGCCCGCAATCGCCAAGCATGCGCACGCTGGACAGTTCCTCATGGTTCGCGCCAACGAGACGGGTGAGCGCGTCCCGTTTACCCTGGCCGGCTGGAACGGTGACGAGGGCTGGGTCGAGTTCATCTTCATGGTGATCGGCAAGACCACCGAGATGCTTTCCACCTACGAGGCCGGCGAGTCGCTGCGCGACGTCGTGGGCCCGCTGGGCGTTCCCACCGAGATGGCCGAGGGCCCCTGCGCCGTCATTGGCGGCGGCGTCGGCCTGGCAATTGCCTTCCCGGTCGCCAAGCACCTGGTCGAGACCGGCCACGAGGTGCACGCCATCATGGGCGCCCGCACCAAGGACCTCCTGCTCATGGAGGACCAGTTCCGCGAGCTCCTCGACGAGGACCACATCCACATCACCACTGACGACGGCTCCTACGGCGAGCAAGGCGTTGTCACCGCTCCGCTGGAGCGTCTGCTGCAGGACAAGGCCGTGAGCCAGGTCTTCTGCGTCGGCCCCGTTCCGATGATGAAGTTCTCGACCCTCACCGCCCAGAAGTACGACACCCCCATCACCGCGTCCCTCAACCCCATCATGGTTGACGGCACCGGTATGTGCGGCTGCTGCCGCGTCGAGGTGGGCGGCGTGACCAAGTTCGCTTGCGTCGACGGCCCCGACTTTGATGCCACCCTGGTCGACTGGGATGACCTTCGTGCCCGCCAGGCCGCTTACCGTTCCGAAGAGGGCGAGTCCCTCAAGGCCTATGAGGAAAAGAGCTGCGCATGCCACTAGTTAACGGTCGTTTCGTTGCCGATATGAAGTCGCCCCGCACCCCCGATAACGAGGAGCCGGCTGCCGAGCGCGCCTGCGACTTCCGCCCCGTCGACAAGGGCTTCACCGAGGAGATGGCGCTGGCCGAGGCCGAGCGCTGCCTCAACTGCAAGAAGCCGTTCTGTGTTGAGGGCTGCCCCGTCAACATCAACATCCCCCGCTTTATCGAGCAGATCCGCGCGAAGGACTTCGGCGGCGCTCTCGATACCATCCGCGAGGACTCCATGCTTCCCGCCATCTGCGGCCGCGTCTGCCCGCAGGAGAACCAGTGCGAGGGCAAGTGCATCCGTGGCAAGAAGTCCGAGCCTGTGGCCATCGGCCAGCTCGAGCGCTTCCTGGGTGACCGCCCCGAGCTCGCCTCCACGCCCAAGATGGCTCCCAAGAACGGCAAGAAGGTCGCCGTCGTCGGCTCCGGCCCGTCCGGCATCACCTGCGCCGGCGAGCTCGCCCGCAACGGCTTTGACGTTACCGTCTTTGAGGCCTTCTTTACCGGCGGCGGCGTGCTGGTCTACGGCATCCCCGAGTTCCGTCTGCCCAAGGCGGTCGTCAAGCGCGAGATCGACGGCCTGGAGGACATGGGCGTCAAGTTTGAGTACAACTCCGTCGTGGGCAACATGGCCACGGCCGAGGAGCTGTTCGAGCAGGGCTTCGACGCCATCTACGTGGCGACCGGCGCGGGCCTGCCCAAGTTCCTCAACGTCCCCGGCGAGAACCTGCCCAACGTCTTCTTCGCTAACGAGTACCTCACCCGCGTGAACCTGATGAAGGCCAACAAGTTCCCCGAGTACGACACCCCCACCAAGCACGGCAAGAACGTCGTCGTCTTTGGTGGCGGCAACGTGGCTATGGACGCCGTCCGTACCGCCAAGCGCCTGGGCGCCGAGCACGCCATCATCGCCTACCGTCGTACCGAGGACGAGATGCCCTGCCGTCGCGCCGAGCTGCACCACGCCAAGGCCGAGGGCGTCGAGGTTCTGCCGCTCGTCTCCCCGCTCGAGTTTGTCGCTGGTGAGGACGGCTCCGTGTGCGCCGTCAAGGTCCAGAAGATGGAGCTCGGTGAGCCTGACGAGTCCGGCCGCCGTCGCCCGGTGCCCATCGAGGGCGCCATCGAGGAGATCCCCTGCGACGTCGCGATCTCGGCTATCGGCACCAACGCCAACCCCTTCGCAAAGAAGATCGGCGGCAAGATGGAGCTCAACAAGTGGGGCTACATCGTCGCCGACGAGGAGACCGGCCAGACCACCGATCCCCGCATCTGGGCCGGCGGCGACATCGTCACCGGTGCCGCTACGGTCATTCTGGCGATGGGCGCCGGCAAGAAGGCCGCCGCTTCGATCACCAAGAGCCTGCTGGGCGAGTAATCACCCTCAGCGCTAGCCATCAAACGGCAAAGTCCCCGTCGAGCACACGCCCGGCGGGGACTTTTTCTATACCGGCCGCCCCAACCACCACAAAGGCACCTGTCCCCTTTGTGGTAGTTTTTGGTCGGCTAGCCTTCGAGTTGGGCCACTTTGTAGCGGTAGGCAGCGACGATAACGTCCTTGCAGCCCTCGCGGCCCAGCTTGGCACGGTTGACGACGATGTCTTTACCGCTCGTCATCTTCCACTTTCCGGCACTGTAGCGCTTATAGAACGCCTCGCGCGCCTTCTGCTGCTGCTTGACCAGCTTGGCACCCTTCTTTTTGTTAAGGCCACGCTTCTTGCGCACGATCTCGACGCGGTCCTCAAAGGGTGCGGTCACCAGCACGGCAATGTGGTTGGGGTTGTTGCGCAGCAGGTAATCGGACAGGCGGCCTTCGATAATGCAGCTCTCGGTCTCGCCCAAATCCAAAATCACCTGGCTCATCTTTTGGAACAACTTATCCGAGTACGAACGCGCATCGTAGCGGTCGGGCAGAAACGCCATGTTCTCAACGGCCAGACGCTCGTCGTAGGCGGCCATCTTATCGAGCGACTCGCCCGCGCGCAGCGACGCACGCACCAGCAGCTCGTTATCGTACAGCGGAATCCCCAACTCGTCGGCAAGCATGCGACCAATCTCGTGGCCCTCGGCGCCAAAGTCGCGCGCGATGGTAATGACCACAGGATTCTTCTTATTCTCCAGATCGCTCATCGCGATTCCTTTCTAGCAAATGAGAAATAGGCGATTCCTGATTCCCATTTTGTCACTTACGACCGTCCTGGTTTCCCAAGTGCGGCAGATTGCCCCGAAAGAGGAGCGCCGCGTACTAAATGTACGCAAGCGACGATTGAGGGGCAAGGTGCCGTGCTTGGGGAAGCAGGACTATGCGGCCACGATGCGGCGCTGATAGGCTCGGACCAGCAGCGAGATACCAAAGTTGAGCACAAAGTACATCGCAAACACCAGGCCGTAGAGCATGAGCACCTGCGACAGATCGATCGCGTGGGCCATCACAACGTTTGCCGTGTACATGAGCTCGGCCACGTTAATGCCCGAAAGATACGAGCTATCCTTGATGACGGTCGTGCACTGACTAAACAGCGCTGGAATGATCGTCTTAAACGTCTGCGGCAGAATGATGTAGCGCATGGTGGCAAAGAAGCCGAAGCCCTGGCTCTGCGCCGCCTCAAACTGGCCGCGCGGAATCGAGTTGAGACCGCCGCGCACGATCTCGGCCATAACAGCGCTGGTAAACAGCGTAAAGGCGATGGTCGAAATCACAATGTCCAAACCCTGCACCGTAAAGTAGATAAACAGGATCCACAGCAGGTTCGGCGTGCAACGGAACAACTCGATATAGGCGCTCACCAAAATACGGAACGGGCGGGGCGCATAGCTCTTAACGAGCGCCAGCACCGTGCCAAAGATGAGCGAGAAAAAGATCGACAGCGCCGAGATCTCGATCGTCTTAACAAAGCCGCCCCAAATGTAGAGCAGGTTGGTCGCGTTGAAGATTTCCATGCGCTAGGCCTCCTCTACGTTGTCGAGCCCCAGCTCGGCCAGGCTCACGCCGCGCGGACGCTCCTTGGAGCGGCGCTCGAGCCACTGCACCAGCATGGCGAGCGGAAAGCAGATGATGAAGTACATAAGGCAGCAGACGATGTATCCCTGCAGGTAACCGTACAGACTCACAAAGTTGTCGGAACGGTACATAAGGTCGCCGCCGGCCACAAGCGCCAGCACCGACGTGTTCTTGACCAGGTTGAGCGCCTGGTTACACAGCGGCGGCAGAATGATCTTGAATGTCTGGGGCAGCACGATGTACCAGTAGGCCTGCGCGCGGGTGAAGCCCTGGCTCTGGGCCGCCTCCATCTGACCGCGCGGAACCGCCTCGATACCGGTGCGGATGACCTCGGAGATGTAGGCCGCGTGATACAGGCCCACACCCAAGAAGCCCAGCACGAACGGCGCGATGCGCACCGGCTGGTCGGCACCGGTTATGGCCTGCAAAAACTGCGGACCGGCCATGTACATAAAGAGCACCTGCACGGGCAACGGGGTGTTCTGGTAAAACTCCACGTACACGCGGCTTATGGCGCGCAGCACGCGCGAGCGAGTGGTAGAGAACACGCCCAGCAGCGTGCCCAGCACCAGCGACAGCAGCAGACCGGCAACGACCACTTGCAACGTCACGCCAAAGCCCTCCCAGAAGGGCCCCATGTTTTGAAATGTCGTCGACCAACGGTCGGCGTCAAACAATCCTTCGAGCATTTGATTCCTTCCTTGGACGATGCGCCTATACAAGACCCCAGGTCTTGACCTCTTGGTCGAGCCAGCCATCGGCCAGGCGATCGCAAATCACCTGATCGACCACGGCCGAAAGGTCGCAGCCCTTCTTGGTCGCCACGCCATATCCCTGCTCGCCAAACTTGACCTCGGGCTGCAGCAGCTCAACGGTCTCGTTCATGTAACCGGCCAGCGTGGAGCGGTCCATGGCAAAGACGTCGATATTGCCGGCGTCGAGCGAACTCTTGATGATGGGATAGCCGCTAAAGGCCCTAAACTCGGGCTTGCAGCTAAAGCCATTGTCCTTGATCATCTGCTCGATCAGGCCCTGCGTGGTAGCACCCTGGCTCACGCCAATGACCTTGCCATCCAGATCCTCAATCGAGGTAAAGCCCGAACGCTTCTTGACCATGAGTCCCACGTAGTCGGTGCGGTACGGCGTCGAGAAATCCCAGCTCTTCTTGCGCTCGTCGGTGATGGTGTAGGTCGCCGCGACCACGTCAAGTTGGCCGTTATCGATCAGCGGGCCGCGCGTCTTGGGCGTTACGTCAGTAAACTCGACAAGCTCCTGGGCGCGGGCCTCCTTGTAGCTCACGCCAAAGACGGCAGCAGCGATCTGGTAGCACAAATCGACTTCCATGCCCTCAAAGCGGCCCTTGGCGGTGTCGTAATAGCCGTAGCCGGGAACGTCCTTCTTAACGCCGGCATTCAGATGGCCACGCGATTTGATGGCCGCAAGCTTGGACCCCTTGTCGGAGCCCTCGCCGCTGGTTGAGTTGCCGCAACCGGTAAGCGCGGTCGCCGTCAGCGCAAGCATGCTGGCGCCAGCCAGCTGCAAAAAGTGACGGCGCGACACGGCCGCCCTCGTCATATCCGTCATGTCCATCACCGCGCCTAGTGCAGAATCTTGGACAGGAACTCGCGACAGCGCGGGTTCTCGGGGTTATCGAAGAAGTGCTCGGGCGTGCCCTCCTCCAGAATGCGGCCGTCCTCCATAAAGATGACGCGGTCGGCCACCTGGCGCGCAAAGCCCATCTCATGCGTCACGCAGATCATGGTGATGTCCTCCTGCGCGAGCTCGATCATGACGTCCAGAACTTCCTGGACCATCTCGGGGTCGAGTGCCGAGGTCGGCTCGTCAAACAGGATGATGGGCTGCTTGGTGCACAGGGCACGGGCGATGGCGATGCGCTGCTGCTGACCGCCCGAGAGATTCTGCGGATACTCGCCGGCCTTATGCGCCATGCCGACACGCTTGAGCGCGGCGATAGCGATCTCGGTCGCCTCCTCCTTGCTCTTCTTTTGCAGTTTGATGGGCGCGAGCGTCAGGTTGCCCAGCACCGTCATGTTGGGATACAGGTTGAACTGCTGAAACACCATGGAGCTATACTTGCGAGCCATCTCCAGGTGGTTCTTTTTGGTGAGCGGCGTACCGTCGATGACGACCTCGCCCGACGTGGGCTCCTCCAGATAATCGACGCAACGGATGAGCGTCGACTTACCCGAACCGGAAGGCCCGATCATTACGAGCTTCTCGCCGCGCTTGACGGTGAGGTTGATATCTTTGAGCACATGCAGGTCGCCAAAGTACTTGTTGAGATGCTTGATCTCGATCATGTCTGCCATGAATGTCCCTTCCCTGCGTTTACACGAGTTGAACTATTGTACGGAAAGAACCACGTTTTCGCAGCCCACACTACATTCCCGTAAAGAACCCGCAACCTTTAACCCACTCATTGGGGACAGCCCAGCAAAAAGGGGCGCGACCACAATGGTCACGCCCCTCAAAACCAGAAAATAATACAACCGCCCTTGTTGAGCATAAGTCAGCGAAAACCCGTACACGCGAGCAAGGTGACGTGAAATGAAAGGGCGCAGACCTTATGGTCGCGCCCTTGAAATTGAACGTCAGATTGCCGCGTGTACGGGTTTGCAGCGTCGAGCCGTTACGCGGTTTGGTAAAACCGCGTAACAAATTACGCGAGCTTTGCGCCGACGATCTTTGCCGCGGCAGGCTTATCAAAGTTGCCGCCGGTGGCCTTGCCGAGTGCTCCCATGACCTGGCCCATCTGCTTCTTGGACGTGGCGCCCAGCTCGGCGATGACCTGCTCGACCAGAGCCTCGAGCTCCTCGCCCGAAACCTGCGCGGGCAGCAGGCTCTCCAGAATCTTGACCTGCTCGGTCAGGTTGTCGGTACGCTCCTGGTCGGTGCCGGCCTTGATGGACATCTCCAGCGTCTCGCTCGTCTGCTTGATCAGACGCTTGATCATGCTGTTGACGTCCTCCTCGGTCACATCGCGGCGCTCGTTAACCTCGATATTCTTCACCTCGGCCTTGACCTGGCGAATGATGGACAGGCGGACCTTGTCCTTGGCCTTCATGGCCGCAATCATTTCTTTCTGCAGCTCTTCGTTGGTCATCTGCAAATCCTCTCTAATAGCGTGGACGGCACTCGCGCGAGCACCGCCCCATGATTACTCAGTCGTCGACGAATCGTCGGTCGAGCTCTTGGTGACGCCCTTCAGACTCACGTTATAGGGTACGTCCTTGGGCATGGGGTTGACGGTGATGTCGGCATCCTTCTTGTACTGCTCCAGCCACTCGCTGTACGCAGTGCTGGCCGCTTGCGTCTTCACCACATTGGAGACGTACTTCTTGATGGCCTTGGGCACCTGGTTGATGTCATCGACCTGATTATCGACATGGAAGTAGTCGGTGCACTTGATGATGTGGTAACCATAGGTCGACTCGACGACTTCGCTCACGTCGCCCTTGTTGAGCCCCTCGAGCGCCGTCTGGTAGCTGTCGACGAAAGTGGTGAGCTTATCCCAGCCCACATCGCCCTTCTTCTCCTTGGAACCGGTGTCCTCGGAGTACTGTTCAACGGCGTCCTCAAAGCTCAGCTCACCGGAGTTGATCTTGTCCAGGCACTCCTGCGCCTTGGCCTTGGCGGCAGCCTTGTCCTCGTCGGAAGCGTCGGAATCAACCTTGATCAGGATGTTCGACGAGCGGCGGGCGTCGTTGTAGCTGGACAGGTTTTCGTTGATGTAGTCGACAATCTCGCTGTCCTTGGGCTTGCTCGTGGGCGCGACGGCATCCTTGAGTTTCTGCTGCGCCAGGCTCTCCTTGAGCGAGTCCTTGTAGGTGTCCTCGGTATAGCCGTAGGTCTTGAGGGTCTTCTTAAAGGCCTTGGCACCGCCCGCGCTCTTGCACGCGTCCTTCCAAGCCTTCTCGACCTCCTCGTCCGACACCGTCACGCCGTTTTCCTTCTGTGCCTGTTGAAGCAGAATCTGCTGCGTGTAGGAGTCGATGAGTTGCTTGCGGTACTTCTTGGGCGTGAGGTCGTTGTCAACCAGATACTGCGCCCAATCCTCATCCTTGGTGTAGCCGTTGGACGTGCGCATGCTCATGATCTGCTTGGTCACGGTGTCCTCGGTGAGGTTGGTGCCGTTGATAGTAGCAGCAACACCGCCGGTCAGCTTGTAGCCCGAGGTGTCCTCGGCCTGCGACATAAGGCCGGAGCACGCCATCGCCGAGACGGAAAGCAGCATCGCCAGCACGCCGATGACCACCAGGACGATCTTGACGGTCTTGGACACGCGGGTCTTGCGCTGCTTCTTGCGAGAGCTGGAGGCGGCGCGAGCCTGCTGCTCGGGCGTCGGCTCGGGTGCGGGGTTCTTTTTCTTATTTGCCATAGTTGGCCTTTCGCATAACGAATCGAACAAACGCCATTGTGTCACAACGCAGCCCCCGCGGCACACTTGGTGCATTGGGGACAGGTTAATCTGCACCATTTTGGTGCAAAGGGGACAGCTCTGGCAGCCGGCAGTTAGGGACAGTCCCCAAGTGCCGACTCAGCCCCACCTTAGAAGTGACGGCGGATGGCGTCGACCATGCCCTGGGACGTGGTCTGGCCGAGCACGTCGGCTGCGGCATCGGCGTCCATAAAGATGTTCATGAGCGCCTGCAGGGCCTCGACCTGGCCGCCCGGCTCGGCAAT
>CAVALS010000067.1:0-3268 GCA_963589385.1 Bacteroidaceae bacterium | reverse complement strand
GACCGGAGGGGCCCCGTGGGCGGGAATCTGGGCGTACACATTTCCTACACATCTTTGAATCCGACTAACGTTTGCCAGCCGTTACCTACCGCTCGCCGAGCATCTCTTTATATAAGGCAGTCTCATGGTTAAAGCGGATACGTCCCCCTAGCTAAAGCACAGCCAGCATCGAGCAGCTCATCACGTTCTTCCACCGAGAACCCCTCGGCGTAGACGCGCACCACTGGTTCGGTCCCGCTAGGACGGACCAACAGCCACGTGTCATCCTCGAATGCCAAACGCAAGCCATCCATATGACTAACGTTTTGCGGCACCTTGCCACAAATCGACTTGGGGTTTACGCCCGGCAGCAGGGTTCGTAACGTTTCGGCATCTTCGGCCTCAAGGCGTAAATCGCGTCGACCGTAACTCGTCTTACCAAAACTGTCCTCGAGTTGGTCGACCAGAACGCCCAAAGGCGCGTCCGTCTTTGCCATAAGCTCACACAGAATCAGACAGGCGAGGATTCCATCGCGCTCGGGCATATGCGCGGCGATGCCGATACCACCGGCTTCTTCGCCGCCTATGAGGACG
Source organism: Bacteroidaceae bacterium (assembly GCA_963589385.1). GTDB lineage: Bacteria > Actinomycetota > Coriobacteriia > Coriobacteriales > Coriobacteriaceae > Collinsella. The sequence continues at coordinate 2,695 of CAVALS010000067.1, read as the reverse complement.
CCGCCCTTCTTCATCTCCGCCGCTATATATTTGAAACCGACTGGTTTGACGGTCACGCGGCAGCCAAGCGCCTCGGCAATGCGACGCACGAGCGTCGAGCACGAAAGATTGACGACGACGCGCCCCTCCAAATTACGAAATTGAACCAAGTCGCCCAAAACGAGCGCCATGATCTGATGCGGATGTATATATCTGCCGCGCTCGTCAACCGCGCCGATACGGTCGGCGTCGCCGTCGGTCACCAGGCCAGCGCAAGCTCCGTCCTCGATAACCGCGCGCTCGCAAGCGTCCACCCAAGGCTCAACGGGGTCGGGGCAGATATCTTCTTGGTCAGACGCCTGCCCGGCGTGAATCTCGTGCACCTCAACGCCAAGCTCGCGCAGCAAATCGGCTAGATAGCCCTGGGCTGCGCCGCCCATGGGATCGACAACCACGCGCAGGTGCGCGGCGCGGATGGCTTCGGCATCGACAAACGATGCCACCGCCTGCATATAGTCAGGAATGATATCCGCGGTGCGATATTGCCCCTCGATCCCCATTGGCTCGGGAGCCACGGTCTCTTCGAGCTCTTCGATGACATCCTGGTTGGCGGTCGAGCCGTCACCCATGCGAATCTTGAGGCACAGATAACCCTGCGGATGATGGGACCCCGTCACCATGAGCGCGCCGCACGCCTCACCGTCATAAGCCGCCGCCCACGTAAGGGCAGGGGTCGGAACAGGTCGCGAAGCGAGCACGGCGTCCAGCCCGTGCGCTGCTAGCACGCCCGCCGCAAGCTCAGCGAACTCGCTCGCCAGGGGCCGGGTGTCGAACCCTATATATACCGTTTTGCCCGGATTGGTCTTTTGCCACAACTCGCCGACGGCATCGGCGATACGGGCAACGTTATCGGCAGTGAAGTCCTCATCGACGCGAGCGCGCCAACCGTCAGTTCCAAAATGAATTATCGCGCACACGCGCAGACACCTCACAGCGTTTGGATCATGGTACGCATGGGGTATACCCGCAACATGCACTCGGCAACCTGCCGGCACCAGCATTCACTATTTGGGCAAATGCTGCCGAGGACATGCAGGCAATAAAAAAACCGCCCCGTATGGAGCGGTTTTGCCCTTTATATATCGAGCGCCTCGGCCATCGCTGCCGTAGTGATTGCCGTGGTTCCACAGCAACTGCCCACCATTGCGGCACCGGCATGCCTCCATTCGATGCATGCGCGCGCGAAAGCTTCGGGGTTCTCGTGCCATACGGGGCCATCCTGAGTCTGGACCGGATCGCCCACATTGGGACGCACCGTGACGGGAGTAGTCGCCGATGCAACCATCCTGGGCACCGCCGCGTTCGCGGCCGCAAGCGAACAGCAATTAACACCAACCGAGTTTGCGCCGTGTTTTTCGGCGTACAAAACGGCTGCCTCGATGTTGAGGCCATCGCCCAACAGGTCGCCTTTATCGTCAACGACAAAACTCACCAGAACAGGCATGCCGTCGGCGGCATCTCGAGCGCCGGCAAGCATGGGCTGCAAATTACGGATAGACGTCACCGTCTCGATCAGCAGACCGTCAACGCCGGCATTGAGCAAGGCGTGCGCCTGTTCGCGCGCAATGCCTCGGATTTCACGATACTCGGCAGAGTCCTCGGCAAACCACTCAATACCGATCGGGCCCATCGAGCCCAGCAGCAGCTGAGGGTGCGCCTGGCGGGCATCGTCGACGGCCCCGCGATTGACCTCCGCCACGGACGGCGAAATCTGGTCGTGCTTGAGGGCATAGCTCGATGCCTGAAAGGTGTTGGTAATGAGCACCTGCGCGCCGGCGGCGACATACAAGCGATGGATACGAGAAACGGTCTGCGGCTCTGCCAGATTCCAAAACGCCGGTGGAATGTCGGCGGCATCGTACTCACTCAACAGAACACTGCCCATGGGGCCCTGCGCCAACAAGGTCTCGCTCGACAAGCGGCGCGTAAGTTCCTCGGCACCAAAGCGGTTGTAATAACTCGAATCCATATATATCCCGCTATTCCTCGACGCTGATTCCCTGCTTTTCGAGATAGGCGAGCCAGCGGCTCATCGTGTCCTCGGATAGCGCATGCTCCATCATGCAGGCCTCGGAATCGGCTCGCTCAAATTCGACACCGAGCTCCTGAACCAAAAACGTGCGGATGAGGCGATGACGGTACCAGATAGCCGTACCAACCTCGCGGCCGCGATCGGTCAGGACTACCTTGCCGTAGTGCGATTGCTCGACAAGTTCGGATGCCTTGAGCGCCGAAACCGCTTTATTGACCGATGCCTTGGAGACGCCAAGGCGCTGCGCGATGTCGACCGATCGCACGCCGTTGGTTTCCCCCTCTTCGCTTTCAATGCGAACCATGCACTCCAAGTAGTCTTCGTTCGCCACCGTCAGATGTAGTTCGCGCGAGCTAATTGTCGTATCCATGATCTTCCGTCCCTTCTGCATTCAATGGCTGATTCTACCCCATCCAAGCGTCGCGGTATGCCGTGGCATACCGTGCTAGAGTTCTTGTTGCACACGACGACCAAGATTGGAGCGGTCTTTATGGAAAACACCACCACGAACCCCGATGTCCTCGAGCGCTTTTTGCGCTACGTCCAGATCAACACGCAGTCCGAGGATGCAAACTGCGACCAGGTACCCTCGAGCGCCGTTCAGTTTGACCTTGCCAACGTGCT
>CAVALS010000066.1:0-9229 GCA_963589385.1 Bacteroidaceae bacterium | reverse complement strand
CCTATACGGTGCGGTTCGTCGACACCATGAGCGCGGGGCTCGACCCCTCCAAGGTCGCCGCGAGCATGCATGTTTACGTGGCGGCGGGCGCGGACGGCGGCTTCGACGCCGTCTCGACCGGTAAGGACGGGCGCACCGGCACCGAGCCCGCGAAGGGTTGGACCGACATCACGGCCCAGTGCGGGGTCTCGGTCGACGGTAAGACCTTCACCGTGCGCACCGGCGACCTGGTCGCCGCGCTCGGCGGGGCCGACGCCTTTACCGCGGGCGCCCGCGTGGTCGCCGTCTACAATGCGCCGTTGGGGGCCAACTGCAATCGAGGCGCCACCAAGGGCAACCCCAACGAGGTCTACCTGCGTTATCCGCGCTCTCCCCTCGCCGACCAGTCCGGCGACGCCGGATTCACCCGCACGCCGAGCGATGACGCGTGCGCCTACACCTGGGGACTCAGCCTCATCAAGCGCTCGAGCTCGGACGATAAACCGCTCGCGGGCGCCAAATTGCGCATCATCGATGACCGCGCGCGCATCCTAACGACCGACGGCTCGTGGTCGACGGATGCCGACGCGTGCGTCACCACGGGCGCGGATGGCCATGTGGAATTGAGCGGTGTTGACGCGGGTGTCTACACCGTCGAGGAGGTCGCGGCTCCCAAGGGCTACACCGCCTTTGAAGGCAAACGTACGGTGACGGTTACGGCCGAGGGATTGGACGTTAAACAGGTTGCAGTCGCGAAGCCCAAGGTGACCGTGTCGGCCGAAAGCCCTCTGCGGGTTGATACCGCCGATGCCGGGACGGGTTCGATTGAGCTGTCGGTGCTCAACACCCCAAGCAAAGAAGCAAGTCGAGGCTTTATGCCCTCGACGGGAGATAGAACGTTGGTGCTAGTGGCGGTTTTGGCTGCCATCGGAGTGGCGGCTATTGTTGTCGCGCTCGTCATCAAGCGGGGGAGGAGGTCGCCGTGAAAAATAATCATCCCCTCTGCTCAATGGCGAACTGCCTCCGTAGCGAGTGACGCGCAGGCCTACCGACCTGATGATCATTGGTTTTGAAAAAGTTACTAGAGAACCCTCCATGAAAAGCGGGGCACCCGGTCGATATGACCGAGTGCCCCGCCTCGTTTGTTGGTGCAAAGTAACCTGACCCCTTTGCACCACCACAAAGGTGCCTGTCCCCTTTGTGGCGGTTGGTGGCTAAGCGGTGGGGAGTCCTGGCGTGTTAACCGGCTGCTGCGGCTTGAGGCGGGCGTTTCGCCAGATGATCTGGATAACGTAGCCGAGCATAAAGACAAAGGCCACGCCGCTGATGAAGCCGCCTACGAGGGGAAGCCCCGTGAGGGCGCCTGCGATTATGCCGCCCACGGCTGCCATGGCGTAGCGGTTCTGGTTGTGTCCGACCATGCGGGCGAGCGCGCACCCCGCAAAGGCACTCGACACCAACGCAATGCCGATAACGCCGCACAAGAGTGTTCCGGCAAGCGACAGACCAGCGATAGAGATAATTAGCAGTAGGACGGCGGGGACGATAGCAATCGTGCCCAGAAGACCGCTCACCCACAGGGGCATGGGGCGCTGGTGGAGCATACCGGCGGCGCTGGCAGTCGCACGCGGAAAGACGAGCTCGAGCAGCAGAGCGACAAGGCAGGTCGAGAGTGCCGCGGCGACGATACCGCCGATGACATCGTTAACGGTGGAAGTATCCTCGTTCTCGGTGCGGTCGATCTTGAGTGCGCCGACCTCGGCTCCCGCGGCGCGCTCGGGGTCCTCGGAGACGTGCGCGTTCACGGTGCCGGTGATATGGGCGTTCTTGCCCAGGATGAGCTTGTCGGCCCAAACCTCGACATCGCCCTCGACGGTGCCATCGATGGTCACCGTATCGCCCGCAAGCGCTGCCGACTTGGTGGAGCCTCGCAAGGCAACCGTCTCGCCTGTCGCGTAGAAACAGTTGGCGGTGCTGTCGGAATTGAGAACGACATGCTGGCCAGCAACGGTCACGCTGCCATCAACCGTGGTCTGGGCGATATCAATCGTGCGCGCCGCAAGACGAATGGCGCCGCCCACCGTGCAGTCGCGAATTGAGAGGGTATCGCCCGCGGCGATGATATCGCGGTCGATGGACACATCATCCAAGTTGAGGGCCTGACCGGCCCAGTACAGGTCACCCTCAACGCCGGACGGATTGGCGTCATTGTCGGTCGCAAGTACGTTGCCTGCGGTGTCCGTGCCGGCGAACGACGCCGTGGGAAGCACGGTGATCGCCAGCGCGATGAGCGCGAATAGGATGGTGATGCGGCCCCATGCTTTACGGCGCTGGGTCAACGGGAATTGATTGCAGGGCATAGTGAATCCTTCGTTAGATACTCGGCATATATCTAACAGGGTACCCAACGCGTGGGCGCTCTAAAAGAACCTCTCGGTTGCATTTCGAAGGGTCGTGCCGTGCTGTCTACTTTTTACGGTGCAAGAAGCGCGCGATATCTTCTTCGGTGGGGCTTTTGATGTCAAAGCGCAGCGAGAGCCAGCGCAGACCCATGGTCACGACAACGCATACGACCAGCGCGGCGACATTGCTCATGATGCCGCTCATAACGAGACACACATAGCTTGTCGATCCGGCGATGGCGGCGATGGCATAAAAGTTAGTACGTTGGAAAATGCCCGGAACCACGCCCATAAAGCCGTCGCGCAACATGCCGCCGCCCACCGCGGTGAAAAAGCCCATCATGATGCACACCGCCGGCGCAAAGCCGTAGACCAGCGCCTTGTCTGCTCCAGTGGCGGCGTAGATGCCGACCGAGATGATGTCGAGCAGGGGAATGAGTTTTTCGGGTTTGTCGACGATTGCCGGGAAAATATAGATGATGGCTGCCGTGGCAATGGAAAGTGGCAGCGCCATCGGCTGGTTGAGGATGTAGACGTTGCCCACCTGCAGCGTCATATCGCGCAAAAGACCGCCGCCCAGACCGCAGACCACCGCGAGCGCGACCGCGCCCACCAGGTCGAGCTTGTGCTCGCGCGCAACCAGCACACCCGAGATCGATGCAGCGACAACAGCGAACATCTCGAGCCAAAACGGAATGGCGACCATGGCATCCGATGCATGTGAGGTAATGGTCATAGCGGCGACGACGGGCAAGATGGGGTCCTTTGGATTACGGATTTGGACAATGCCCGTACATAGTACATGTTCGGCGCCGATTGCGACCCTATTGCTCGGCAAACGGTCGGGACTGGGTGGGGGCATGGCGTTGCTGGAATGCCAGGGGTCCAGAACATGTACGTCACCCTCCAAAAACGACATTTTCCGACATCTTTGGAGGCTGACGTACATGTTTGGATTGAGCTCACAGCATGAGTGAGTTGATTTACTCACATCCGGTATATTTCCCCACTTCAACGGACATAAGAGTTGGATACCGGCTCAGAGCGAGAGGCCCTCAATGGATACCCCTGTTCTCATTTCGCATAAAACCGCATGGCTTGTCCATCATGCACCCCAGAATTTGGTTCAGTCTCTTGCGCGGCACGACTACCAGATAGGCGCACAAGGCATCTCCACCCAGCAACGTGTTGCGCGCATACGACAGGCCCTTACCGACTGCGGCATTCCGTCCGATATGCTTAAGACTATCGATATCGCGGTTGTATTCGAATTTGAGCGAATTCGTACCAAAGGCGTCGTTTGCCACATTCTTGGACAAAATCTTCCCTACGAGCATATTAACGAGTTGACGCCCGGAATCTTCATCACCGACGAAGCCTTCACCTTCGCGCTCGCTGCCGAGTGGATGGATAGGATCGAATATCTCGAATATGGCTATGAAGTTTGCGGCGATTATCGCATGAGGCTCAATCCCGCCGACCCTTATACCGAGCAACCAGCCACCACCTCCAAGGATGAAATAACCGAACTGCTCGATCGGCACCCCGGCAAACCCGGTGCCACACGTGCACGGCTTGCGCTCAGGCACATCTACGATCACTCGGCCTCGCCTATGGAGACCGCTTCGGCAATCGCCCTCTCGCTCCCAACAAGCGAAGGCGGCGTTGGCATCCGAGGTATCGAACTCAACAAACCGCTCGAGATCCCTCAACGTCTCTGGCATTGCGCCAAAGCTCGAACACTCAAAATCGATGCGCTCGTGACCTATAAGCGCAGGGCGCTCGGTATCGAATATAAGGGCGGTTTTCACGATGAGCTCGAGCGCAAGGGAGCAGATGCGGAGCGAGAGGCCGTTCTCTCCCAAATGGGATATCGAATCGTTACGCTCACTTCGGCTCAGTTCAGTAGTCAGCTCGCCTTTCACCGCGCCATGAACAACATTCGCGAAGCACTCGGCATGCCTCGCTGTACCGACACCGGGTACCAGAGAAAACAAAACGAACTACGCAAGGCACTTATCCGCAACTGGAAAAGCATACGAGACGAGGAGGCACCTTCCGAATAGTGCCGCTCCCGTGAGCTCAATCCAAACGTGCACGTCAGCCTCCAAAGATGTCGAAAAATGTCGGTTTTGGAGGGTGACGTACATGTTTGGGGAAGCGTGGGATCGAGACGTATTTCGATAACAAAAAAGCTCCCATTCTTGGGAGCTTTCTCAACCAAAATGGCGGAGGAGGAGGGATTCGAACCCTCGTGACCTTATACAGGCCAAACGGTTTTCGAGACCGCCGCATTCAACCACTCTGCCACCCCTCCGCGTGGGGTAAAAACAAAGCAGGCTCGAAGGCCTGCTTTGGAATTAACTGGCGGAGAGTCAGGGATTTGAACCCTGGAGACGCTTTTGACGCCTACACGATTTCCAATCGTGCTCCTTCGGCCACTCGGACAACTCTCCGTTAAATGCGAAAGTCAGTATACACGAGGAATCGCAAAGTGCAAACAGAAAAGTTGGCATTTTTTAAAACGTTCGGCCGCGCTTGGCGTTGCAGTGGGGTTTGAGGTGACAAAAAACGGCTTCCGACCAGCGTGGTTGATCAACTCAATTGTTCAAAAGGGGTATTCATAAGCGACTTGGCAATGAATTTAAAAATCTTTGGGTGGTGCTGTGGACCACTGGCATGCATTTTGCGACCACAGCCTTATGCCCGTTGACCTGCGGCTTGGCTCAGCTTGTCCCCGCGGCATCGTATCTTGTCCACAAATCCGTCAAGCTCTTGGTCGGCATTTGGTTGGAATGCGCATGAAACGTGGTGCGAGCATGGGCATATGTGGAGGTCATGAGGTTGTAGCTGCATATTCTTGCGGCCTGGGAGGTTGAAAGATATTATTACCAAGTCTTTTCCTGCTTCAGGCGCACCTTCACGACCTGAAGCCACATTTGCCCAGAGGAGGTGACAATATGAAGGCTTATGAACTGCTGTTCTTTGTTGACCCGTCGCTCGACCCCGAGACTCGTCTCGCTGTTATGAAGCGTATCGATACCACGATCGCTGAGGGCGCTGGCAAGGTCGACTCCGTTGACGAGTGGGGCAAGCGCAAGCTCGCCTACGAGATCAACGACCTCACCGATGGTGACTACACCCTCATCAACTTCCACGCAGATCCTACCCAGATCGCCGAGCTTGATCGCGTCCTGCGCATCACCGACGCTGTGGTCCGCCACATGATCGTCCGTCGCGACGACCAGGAGTAAGACTGTCGTTTTGGACTGGGCTTGTGCCCCAAGAGGAAGTAGTGAGTTATGAGCATCAATCGAGTGAACATCACCGGTAACCTCACCCGCGATCCCGAGCTGCGCGCCACCGCCGGCGGAACCCAGGTTCTGTCCTTTGGCGTCGCCGTGAACGATCGTCGCCGCAACGCGCAGACTGGCGAGTGGGAGGACTATCCCAACTTTGTCGACTGCACCATGTTCGGTACCCGCGCCGAGGCCGTGAGCCGTTTCCTGGCAAAGGGAAACAAGGTCGCGATCGAGGGCAAGCTGCGCTACAGCTCTTGGGAGCGCGACGGCCAGCGCCGGAGCAAGCTTGAGGTCATCGTCGATGAGATCGAGTTTATGAGCTCCCGTGGTGGCCAGGGTGGCTACGATCAGGGCGGTTACGCCCCCGCAGCTCCCGCGCCCGCAGCACGTCCTGCCGCACCGGTGGCTACGCCGCCCGCGGTCGACGTCTACGATGAGGACATCCCGTTCTAAGGGTTGTTCACCTATTTTTGAGTGAGAGGCGGCTTCGGTTCGCCGAAGTTGCCAAATGAAAGGTATTTTGACATGGCTAATGATTTTTCTGCACGTCAGCCGCGTCGTAAGTACTGCCAGTTCTGCAAGGAGAACACTGAGTTCATCGACTATAAGGACACTCAGCTTCTCCGTAAGTACATGACCGACCGTGGCAAGATCAAGCCCCGTCGCGTCACTGGCGCTTGCACGCAGCATCAGCATGACATCGCCAACGCCATCAAGCGCGCCCGCGAGATGGCTCTCCTGCCGTACACCGTCCCCGTGGTTTCCTCTCGTGGCAACCGCGACCGCGGCTAAGAAGGGAGACGCATCATGAAGGTTATTCTTCTCGATGAGATCAAGGGCAAGGGCGGCGAGGGTGACGTCGTAGAGGTCGCTCAGGGTTACGCTGAGAACTTCCTGTTCCCCAAGAAGCTCGCTGTTGCCGCCACCAAGGGCAACCTCAAGCAGCTTGACGAGCGTCGCAACAACATCGCCAAGCGCGAGGCCGTCCGTCTGGCTACCGCCAACGAGACCAAGGCTGCCTTCGAGGGCAAGACGGTCACCGTTGACGTCAAGGTCGGCGACGAGGGCATCCTCTTTGGCTCCGTTACCGCCGCTATGATCGCTGACGCCATCAAGGCTCAGCTCGGTATGGACATCGACCGCAAGCGCGTCGAGCTCGGTAAGCCCATCAAGGTTGCCGGTGCCCACACCGTTGCCATCTCGCTGTACCGCGAGATCAAGGCCGAGGTTGTCGTTCTCGTCGGCGTTACCGCCGAGGAGCTCGCTGCCGAGGCTGAGGTTGAGGAGACCGCTGAGGTCGCCGAGGCCGAGACCGCCGAGGTCGAGACTGAGGCTGCTGCCGAGTAGCATTTGCTGCAACGCAACAATCTTGTTCTAAGAAGGGCGCTCTGGGAAACCAGGGCGTCCTTTTGTTTTTTTTGCGCTGAGTGAGTGTCATGGTGAACGTTGCGTCGAAGTCCTATATACAGGACCGTTCATCCGTTTGGTTCGGTGATGATTGGCGGCGCGCGGCGCGTTTTGGGACCGTGGCTGATACTATGGATGCTCGCAAGCGATATGAATGAGGATGCTCATGGCATATGACGATAGGGAGACCGGGCTGACGGTTGAGGACCGCGGCTCAAAGTTGGGTCTTCCCCAAAACCAAGATGCAGAGGCCAACGTACTGGCCGCTATGCTGCTATCGCCCGAGGTGGTCGAAGAAGCCCAGGTCGAGCTGCAGCCCGATGACTTCTACCGGCCCATTCACAAGACCATCTATACCGCGATGGTCGATATGTACAACAGCCGCATTCCCATCGACTCCATCTCGCTGATCGATTACCTGCGAAGCATCAACAAGCTCGATGCCGTGGGCGGCGAAGCGTACATTTTGGAGTTGATGGGTCAGACCCTGTCGCTCGTCAACTGGCAGCACCATGCCGCCATCGTTCGCCGCGACTCGATGCTGCGCGAGCTGATCGGCGCCACTAACGAGATCAACGCGCTGGCATATAACGCCCCCACCGACACCAAAGAGGTCGTGGAGCTGGCCGAGAGCAAGCTGCTCAAGGTCACGGCGCGCGAGGTCAAGTCGAGTTACAAGACGTTGACCGAGTTTATGGTCGAGGCCTATAACGAGGCCGAGGAAGTGTGCCAGGCCGGTGGCCAGGCTGCGGGCGTGCCCACGGGCTTCCCGTCGCTCGACCGCATGCTCATGGGTTTTCGCGAGGGCCAGCTCATCATTATCGGCGCCCGTCCTGCTGTAGGTAAGACGTCGTTCGCTCTGAACCTGGCACTTAACGCTGCCGCTGCTGGTTATACCGTCGGCTTCTTCTCGCTGGAGATGTCGGGCAAGGAAATTGCCCAGCGTCTGATTTGCGCCTACGCCATGATCTCGATCAGTGACTTCCGCATGGGCCGTATTAGCCCCGAACAGTGGGCCAATATCAACGAGGCCACGCAGACCTTGTCCAAGCTCGATATTCTGATTGACGATACGCCCGGCACCACAGTGACCGAGATTCGCGCCAAGAGCCGCCGTATGCTCCATAACAAGGAGAAGGCAATCATCATCCTGGACTACCTGCAGCTGGTGAGTCCTCCGCCGGGACGCCGCTCCGAGAGCCGTACCGTCGAGGTTTCGGAGATGTCGCGTGGTCTGAAGATCATGGCCAAGGAGCTCAAGATCCCGCTCATCGCGCTGTCGCAGCTCTCGCGTCAGGTCGAATCCCGTACCGGCAAGCGCCCGCAGCTTTCCGACCTTCGTGAATCGGGCTCCATCGAGCAGGACGCCGATATCGTCATGTTCTTGGACCGCTCCGCCGATGCGGCCGAGGCCTCGCGTGACGATCGACCCGACGAGGGCGTTACGCGTATCGTCGTGGCCAAGAACCGTTCGGGCCCGATCGGTGACGTCGACCTGATGTTCCTGCCGGCATCCACCAAGTTCTATGAGCTTGATGGGGCGCATGCCGAGGAGTAGGACAGGCGCCCGTTGCACGGGTATACTGGGAATGTTTTGTGCTTCTGCGTGCCGGCATGGCGCGTAGACAGTCCATGAATGTGAGGAGTAAACATGCCGTCAACCGTTTTGGTCGGTGCCCAGTGGGGCGATGAGGGCAAGGGTAAGATCTGCGACCTGGTCGCCGGCGACTTTGATGCCGTCGTGCGCTATTCGGGCGGCAACAACGCCGGCCACACCATCGTCGTCAACGGCAAGAAGTACGGCCTGCACCAGGTGCCCTCCGGCATCATGTATTCCGACCACGTGTCGGTGATCGGTAACGGCTGCGTCGTCAACCCCAAGGTTGTCCTTGAGGAGATCGACATGTTCGAGGCCGACGGCATCACCACCAAGAACCTCAAGATTAGCGGCAACGCGCATGTCATCATGCCGTACCACATCGATCTGGATGGCGCCTTTGAGCAGAAGCTCGGCAAGAAGAACATCGGTACCACCAAGCGCGGTATCGGTCCGTGCTATCAGGACAAGATGGCCCGCATTGGCCTGCGCATGCAGGATATGCTGGACGAGGCGCTGTTCCGCGACAAGCTGGAGACCGC
>CAVALS010000065.1:0-4063 GCA_963589385.1 Bacteroidaceae bacterium | reverse complement strand
CGCGCCGCGCTGGGAAGGACCGCGTAACGGTCCAAGAAATCGTCCGCAGTCCCCAACTTCCAACAGTCTTTTTGGGACGGGGCTTTTTGGCCACCCCGGGCCGCAGGTCGGCCCCTTGCCACAAAAGCGGCCCATCTACTACGTTAACGCGGAGAGCCCAGACCATGCTGAAAAGTGCGAAAACAAAACCGCTGGTAGAGAGCTTGTCGATTTTCGAAAAAGCCGACTATGGTTGACCCCTGCGGCTTAAACGTAGTAGATAGGCCCTTTTCGTGGCGCAGCACTACTGCACCCCAAATTGGCACCCCGAGCCCTCGTGAGTTGCCAACAAGCTGTTCGCCCAGCGCTTTATCCGCGCGGCATTTGGAAAATAGCACCACCGCAAAACCCGCGAGTAGCGCTTACTTTGCTATATCTCACTATACTTTGCTATATCTTGCTATACTTTGCTATATCTTGCTATATCTTGAGCAAAGGTGGCTCACATGCAAACAAACCCTTTTAAGCCCACAGCAGGTAAAACACCTCCCACGATTATCGGCCGCGAAGATGTACTCGAAGAATTCAGTGAAGGCCTCGCCAACGGGCCTGGTGCCCCGGGGCGCCTAATGCGCATAGCCGGCGTCCGTGGAACGGGCAAGACGGTCCTCCTTGACGAGTGCTCACGTTTGGCGCAAAGCCGTGGCTGGACGGTCATAAAAGAGGTCGCAACCGAGGGACTTTGTCAGCGCATTCTCGAACAGCTGCAGCCCAAATTCCAGGCCAAGCACGCCAGATTTGAGCCCACCGTAGCTGGCATATCCATCGGCAGCATAGATATTGAGCGAATCGGCCCATCGCTACGCGACACCATGAGACAGACAATATCCAAGAATGGAAATGGCCTGCTCATCACTCTCGACGAAGTTCAAGACGCAGAGCTCGATGAGGTCCGAACGCTCTCCATTGCGATTCAGCAGGTTATCGGCGAAGACCTTGATATCGCCTTTGTTTTTGCTGGGCTGCCTTCGATGATTGAAAGCATCATCAACGGAAAGACACTTACGTTTTTGCGCCGTGCCCTCCCCTTTGATCTGAAGGCTGTGGCAGTAACCGAAGTGTCGTACTCCCTCGAGGAAACCATTGAAGCGTCTGGCATGGAGTTGCAGCCAGGTATTGCCGGCCAACTTGCCGAGGCAACGCAAGGCTATCCTTTCATGATCCAACTCGTTGGATACTACGCATGGCAGTTGGCAAGACGCGCACATACAGCGATTATTGGAGAAGAAGAAGCCGAGCGTGGCATTGCAACGGCACGCGAACGCTTCTGCGCCATGGTGATTGAGCCCGCGCTGCAGCGCATTCCGCCCACGTGCATCGCTTATCTGCTGAGCATGGCGTCTTTGGGGCAGACGAGCTCAACCAGCATGGTTGCCGATGCCCTAAACAAAACGCCTCAACAGGTGAGCTCCGTCCGCAGCCGCCTGTTAAGAGAATCGATTATCGAGGCTCCTTCGTACGGCAAGGTCTCATTTGCCATCCCCTACATGCGCGACTACCTCTGCGAACACAAAGCCGAACTGGAAGTTGAACTGTAGAAACGGCAACTGCCCTGCAAGACGAAAACCGTTTTCGTACGGATTTAAAGCAGACGTAAACGGTTTTCGTCTGTTTTACGTTCGGAAATAAGACGCAAATTGCACTTTCGTATGGTTTTACGCCAAACGCAACACGCTTTCGTCCGGCTATGCGTCCCCAATCCAGACGAAAAAGGCCCCGAGCTCGTGTGAGCTCGGGGTTCTTTGTGCCGCACATCTATGAGAGGGAATCGATGCGCACGGGCGCTACTCCATGTAGCCGCCCTGGGATGGCGGCAACCTCGTCAATGGGGTCAGGTTTACATGCATCAACTTAGCGCAAAGTAACCTGGCCCCCATGCACCAAGGGGTTGACTAGAGCTCGCAGGCAACCTTATAGCCATCGCCGATGGCATCGCGGATGTTGCCACACTTCTGGGCATCGCCCAGCACGTGGACAGCAATGCCAGCTGCAACCAGGTCGTCGGCCAGCTTGGTATTGGGACGATAGCCCATGGCAAGCACCAGCGTATCGGCATCGGCGATGGTGTGGACCTCTCCGTCCTTCTCGTAGCTGATGGCATCCTCGGTAATCTCGGTCACCTTGGCCTCGGTCAGCACGTGGACGCCCTTTGAGAGCATGCGCGTGATGAGCACCGCGCGACCGGCGCCGCCCTCGTTGGCGGCGAGCGTCTTGGTCATCTCGATGACGGTGACATCGCGATTGGCCGGCGAGAGGTCGTTGACCAGCGGGGCCAGGTAATCGGCCGTCTCGCAGCCGACGGTGCCGCCGCCCACAATAACGATCTTCTTGCCCGGGAAAGCCTTGCCGCCCAGCAGGTCGTCGGCCGTCATAACCTGCTTAAAGCCCTGCATGAAGGCCGGGGCGATGGGCTCGGCGCCATAAGCCAGGACAACCTCGTAACCCGCGTAGTCACGCTGAATGTCCTCGGCAGTAAGCTCGGTGCCAAATACGCACTTCACGCCGGCCTCGGCCAGGCGACGGTACTGATACTTGATCACGCGGGTGAGTTCCTGCTTTGCCGGCGGAACGGCCGCGATACGCATCTCGCCGCCCGGCTCATCCTGCTTATCCACGAGCACCACGTTGTGGCCGCGCTTGGCGGCAATGTAGGCTGCCTCCATGCCCGCAGGACCAGCACCCACAACCAGTACGTTCTTGGCCTCGGCGGCAGGCTCGTAACCGGCCTCGTCGCGCTCAACATCGGGGTTGACGGTGCAGGAGATGCGCTTGCCGAACATGATGCCGTTCAGGCAGCGCAGGCAGCCAATGCAGGGGCGGATATCGTCGGCGTTGCCGGCAGCGGCCTTATTGCAGAACTCGGCATCGCACAGATTGGCGCGGCCCATCATGCAGATGTCGGCAGCGCCGTCCTCGATCAGCTCCTCGGCGATCCAGGCCTCGTTAATGCGACCGACGGTGGCGACGGGAATGTTGACGTGCTTTTTGATCTCGCGCGAGCAGGCGGCATGCGAGGCCTGCTGCGTGCCGGCAGCGGGAATGGCGGAGCCGCGCTTGATGGTGGTGCCGCCCGACACGTGAATCATGTCGACGCCGGCCTTCTCCAGGCGACGCGAGACGTAGATCATGTCGTTGAGGGTCAGGCCGCCATCGGTGTACTCATCGCCCGAGATGCGGACGTCGATGATAAAGTCCTTGCCGCAGCGCTCACGAATCTCGGCGATGACCTCGAGCAAGAAGCGCATACGGGCGTCGAGCGAGCCACCATACTCGTCGGTACGCTTGTTGTAGAGCGGAGTCAAAAAGCCGCCGAGCATGCCGTGGGCGTGTGCCGCATGGACTTCAACGCCATCGACGCCAGCCTTCTGCATACGCACGGCAGCGTCGCCAAACTGATGCGTGAGCTCGTGAATCTCGTCGACCGTGATGGGGCGCGGTGCCTCGCGGGCGTAAGACGGGCCCACAAAGGACGGAGCGATCAGGCGAGGCGTGCCCGGAATGTTAAAGGCCATGTAGGCGGGGTGGAAGAGCTGCGGCATGATCTTGCAGCCATACTCGTGGACGGCCGCGGCGAGCTTTTCCCAGCCGGGGATAAACGTGTCGTCGTAGCAGCACATGTCACCCGGCAGATAGGTATAGGTGGGCTCGACCGTCACGACCTCGGTGATGATCAGGCCTACGCCGCCCTTGGCACGGGCACGGTAATGATCGACCAAATCGTCGGTCACATATCCGTGATCGGCCAGGTTGGTAGATACCGGCGGCATAAAGACGCGGTTCTTGACCTCGGTCGTACCGACCTTAATCGGGCTAAAGAGCATCGGGTAGGCGGAGGACTCCATGCAGGTTTCCTTTCGATTGAGCCGCTCGGCGGCAGTTACTGACGTACCTATCGTAGCAGTAACCGCGCCGTACCCGACCGCGCACGCTCCCCCGGCTTTTACTCGACCCACAAAAAAGTTGCGGTGGAATACGGAGTAGATAAGGCCTTTGACAGGCAAAACAGTCCGTATTTCACCGCAAC
>CAVALS010000064.1:0-3029 GCA_963589385.1 Bacteroidaceae bacterium | reverse complement strand
TGCCGATTTGGTGCTCTCGCGTTCGGGTGCATCGAGCGTGGCCGAGATCGCTGCACTCGCCGTGCCTTCGGTGCTCGTGCCGTACCCGCATGCGACGGCCGACCACCAAACCACCAATGCCCGGTATCTGGTCGACGCCGGGGCCGGCGTGCTCTGCGCCGATGCCGATATCGACGGTTCTGCCTTTGCCGATGAGCTGCTGCATCTGGTCGATGACGCGGCGGCGCGCGACGCCATGCGTCAGGCGGCGCGTGGTCTGGCTCAGGATAGGGCCGCCGCTCTTCTGGCCGATGCGGTAGAGGGTTTGCGTTAGTTAGACGGGATATCGTCGGTCGCCCTCGCGCTGATGCGGTAGGTGCGGTACAGTTAACGGGTTACAGGCAGTGTTTACGCAAGGAGTACACGAGCACATGGCTGATTCCCAGACTACAACCTCCGCGCCCGAGTTTAAGAGCGCCCACTTTATCGGTATCGGCGGCGCCGGCATGAGCGGCATCGCCCTCGTTCTGCACGAGCGCGGTTATGCCGTTACCGGCTCCGACCTTAAGACGTCACGCTATATCCGCCAGCTTACCCGCGCTGGTGTGAAGGTGCATGTGGGCCATGAGGCCGCCACGATCGACGAGGTCAAGCCCGACGTGGTTGTTGTCTCCACCGCTATTCCGGAGTCCAACCCTGAGCTCGTGCGCGCTCGCGAGCTGGGCATTCCCGTGTGGCCTCGTGCCAAGATGCTCTCTGCTTTGGGCCACGGCTACACCACCGTCGCTGTTGCCGGCACGCATGGCAAGACCACCACGTCTTCGATGTGCGCCACCATGCTCGACCGCATGGGTCTGGATCCGAGCTTCTTGATCGGCGGCATTGTCGAGGGCTATGACACGAACGGCAAGAACGGCTCGGGCGACTACTTTGTCGCCGAGGCCGACGAGTCCGACAGCTCCTTCCTGTTCCTGAACCCCAACGTGGTCATTGTGACTAACGTCGAGGCCGACCACCTCGATCACTACTCGGGTATCGAGGAGATCGAGGCGACTTTCGCCAAATTCATGAGCCTGGTGGGCGAGGACGGCACCGTCATCGTCTGCGGTGAGGACCCGCATCTGGTCGAGCTCGCCAAGTCGACGGGCCGTCACGTGCTTTCCTACGGCTTTGCCGAGAGCAACGACATCGTCTGCATGCACCCGGATGTCAAGGGCATCCAGAGCGACTTTATCGTTCGCTTTGAGGACGGCACTGAGCACGCTGTGGAGATCAAGAGCAATCCCGGTCGCCACAACATGCTCAACGCCACGGCGGTGCTTACCGTCGCCCATGTCCTGGGCCTTGACATCGACGCCGCCGCCAAGGCGCTCTCGAGCTTTGAGGGCGTCCGCCGTCGCTTTACCCACGTGGGCGATATCGATGGCATCACCGTGGTCGATGATTACGGCCATCACCCCACCGAGATCAAGGCGACGCTTGCTGCCGCTTCGTCGCTGGGCTACAAGCACGTCGACGTCGTGTTCCAGCCGCACCGTTATTCGCGCCTGCAGGCCCTGTGCGACGACTTTGCCGATGCATTTGCCAATGCCGATAAACTGCTGCTGATTGATGTGTTCTCGGCTGGCGAGATGCCCATTCCGGGTGTTACCTCTAAGATGCTCGCCGATACCGTGCGCGCCAAGCATCCTGGCAAGGAGGTCGTGTACTGCTCCAGCCGTCTTGAGCTCAATCAGGAGCTCGAGCAGATGGTGGGCGAGGGCGATCTGCTGCTCACCATGGGTGCCGGTGACGTTACGACCGTCGGTCCCGAGTTCATTGAGTATCTGACTGCCAAGAAAGACGCTTAAGTCTAATGGGTCTGTTTAACGCCGTCATGGCGCTCTCGGGCATGATCGACACGGATGTGATCGAGGACGAGCGCCTTGCGCGTCATACGAGCTATCGTATCGGCGGCAAGGCCGACCTCTTTGTGACGTGCCATAGCTATCATGCCCTTCGCCGCGCCGTGGCGGTGCTCGATCGCGAGCAGGTGCCGTGGGTCATCATCGGCAAGGGCTCCAATCTGCTGGTTGCCGATGGCGGTTATCGCGGCGCCGTCATTTCGCTCGGACGTGAGTTTCAGCGCACGGTTGTTGCCGATGACGGTTGTACGCTGACGGTCGGTGTGGGCGTGATGTTTGCGCGCCTGGTCAACGATGCCCTGTCGCGTAGCCTCTCGGGCCTTGAGTTTGCCGTTGGTATCCCTGGTTCGGTCGGCGGTGCGATATCTATGAATGCCGGCACGCGGACCGAGTGGATTGGCTCGCTGGTTGAGGATGTCGTAACGTTTGACCCGGCATCCGGTATCAAGCATTATGCGGGGTCCGAGATCACTTGGGGCTACCGCGAATGTAGCCTTCCCCGCAATGAGATCATCCTCGAGTGCGTGCTCAAGCTTAAACCGGCGCCCAAGGCCGACATTCGCGAGCGCATGGAACGGTACCTGACGAGGCGCAAGCGTACGCAGCCCATGGGTCGCGCATCCTGCGGGTCGGTCTTTCGCAACCCGCCCGATGCGAGTGTGGGCAAGCTTATCGAGGATTGTGGATTAAAGGGTTTTTCGATTGGCGGCGCGGAAGTTTCGCCCGTTCACGCTAATTTTATCGTTAATAACGGAACTGCCTCGGCCGATGACGTTGCCGCGGTTATCAGACATGTGCACGGAAAGGTGAGGGAGGCGTATGGCATCGAGCTCAGACCGGAAGTTAAATTCCTCGGCTTCTAGAGCATCGAAACCCACCTTCCGCCGCGCCGGAGGGCGTTCCGGCGCGCCTGCCAAACCTCAACGCAATACCGTCGCGCACTCTAAGTCTGTCGGGCATGCTCGACAGACCAGTCGTCCGGTCGTCGGCTCGCAGCTCGGTAATCGTCCGGCCGCAAAAAAGTCCTCGCGTCCCTCGACGACGTCAAAGCCTGTTATGGGCGCCAAGCCTGCCCGTCCCATGGCAGCTCCCAAGCCCTCGACGGGAACTAAAGCGCCGCGTCCGGGTCGCACGCTGGGCGCATCG
>CAVALS010000063.1:0-4702 GCA_963589385.1 Bacteroidaceae bacterium | reverse complement strand
CCGCGGGCTGGTGCGCGTGGAGCGCGGGCGATGCTTCGCTGACGTTTTCGCTGGTTGTGCGCCCCGATGTGAACATGCATGCCTTCCACGGCCTGCCGTTTGTGGCCGCGATGGGCATGATGGACGCGCTCGTGGGCACGGCATCGACGCCGGGGTTGGGCCTTGCCGGTAAGGTGGGTATCCAGTGGCCGAGCGACATTGTGTGCGGCGCGCCCGCATTTGAGACGTCGTTCGCGCGCGTTACCGTGAACGGCGGTGCCGGTGCCGCGGGCATGTTCGGTGCCGTGACGGTGGATATTGAGCTTTCGGCGTTGAGCGAGCTCGGTGTGGATGCGGCCGACGAAGCGCTGGTCGAGGAGTTGGCCGCCGCCGTGCTGACCCGTGTGGACACCTGGGCGGTTGTTGCCAACACGCCGCAGGGCGCTGCCGGTCCGCTGGCTCCCGTGCTGGGCGAGTACTTCGACATGGTGCCGCTGCTGGGCCGCCAAGTTGCGGCGGTGTCGCCCAACGGCTTGCCGCTTGCGGTCGGTGTGTTTGCGGGCCTGGACATCTGGGGTCGTGCGACCATCAAGACCGATGCCGGCGAGCAAGAGTTTCCGCCCGAGGCTGTACGAATTCGCGGACTGTAGCGCGAGGCGCCAGCGCTCAAAGACAACGATGACAACAAGACCCTCCTCGGCCTGTGCCGGGGAGGGTTTCGCCTATCTGGGGAATAGGCTTGGCGAGCATTTGCGGGGACTGTGGCATCGGGCGTGCTTGACTTAAGCCCCTGCTCTATCCCAGCTCCTGCATGCGGCGGTAGATTTCGCAGATACCCTTGATGGTGAGCTGTCCGTCGACCACGTCGAAGGCGTCGGTCGAATCGGCGACGATGCTGGCGAGACCGCCCGTGGCGATAACGGTGGCGTCCTCGCGGCCCAGCTCGCGCTTCATGCGCGCGACTAGGCCCTCAGCCATTGCGGCGGCGCCCGTTACGGCGCCGACCTTGATGCACTCCTCGGTATCGCGGCCGATGGCGTGCTCGGGCGCCTCGAGCGGAACGCTGGCGAGCTTGGCGGCTCGGGCGGCGAGCGCGTCCATCGAAATGCGGATGCCCGGCGCAATCGCTCCACCAATGTAATAACCGTCCTCATCGATGACGTCGATATTGGTCGCGGTGCCAAAGTCCACCACGATTGCCGGCGCGCCGTAGAAAGTTTCGGCCGCAACGGCGTTAGCGACGCGGTCGGCACCTACGGCCTGGGGACGCGCCGCGCGCAGCTTGGTCACCGCGGCCGTCTGCGGTCCGATGACGATGGCGTCTGCGGCAATGCGGTCGGCCACGGCGTGCCATTCGCGCGAGAGCTGCGGCACCACGCCCGCAAAGGCGATCGCGTCGACCGCGTCGAGCGAAAGGCCGTACATCTTAAAGAAACCCATCAGGCGCACATGGATCTCGTCGGCGGTATAAGAGCGGTCGGTGGGCATGCGCCACGACTGCACCAGCTCGTCTCCGTCAAACAGGCCCATGGCCGTCTGCGTATTTCCCATATCGATAGCGAGCAGCATGTCTACTCCCGGTGTTGGCATAAAAGGACGCGCACCATTGTATACGTGCCGTCGACGGCGCTCGGCTGCGATTCGTTTACGGTGATAGGGGCTGAGGGGTTTTAAATATGAAGGAATTATGCTCTACGAGATTTTCCTTGCCGTTTACCGAACTCCCGTGTAATATTCTTTCTTGCGCACATGAGGCGTCCAGACATTGCGGGGTGGAGCAGTCTGGTAGCTCGCCGGGCTCATAACCCGGAGGTCGTAGGTTCAAATCCTGCCCCCGCGACCAAGAACTTGCAGCTCGTCGGCCTAGCCGGCGAGCTTTTTTGTTATTTCGGGACCGTGTTTTCGGTTCAATTCTCGGCCTCTCAATCAAAGATCTCGATCTGTAACATCTAGACCCGATTTGGGCGGCTAGGTGTTACAGATCGAGATATACCGGTGGGTTGGGTCGTGTTTGTCTAAATCTGTAACACGAGGGACGGATTTTGCCGAGTTGTTGTTATAGATTGAGATTTTCTAGCAGGCGGGTTTGGTTTGTCTCGATCTGTAACAGTAAGACCCGGTTTTGCCGCGTAACTGTTACAGATTGAGATAAACCGGCGGGCCGCCCTGCCCCATCCACCTGCCGCTACCTGCTGTCCGCCGATTTCCGTTGCGCTGTTGTATTCCCATGCCATATCCTCTAGACAACTACGCGGCATCATCGCCGCCGCGCCTACAAGAGAGGAATGTCCATGACCGCACCTGCATCCAAGCTGCTTCAGCCCATTACGGTTGGCCCCCTTGAGCTCAAAAACCGCATTATGTTCCCGCCGTTGACCACCGGCTACGAGGAGCGTGACGGCTCCATTGGCGAGCGCAGCCTGGCTTTTTACGAGCGCTTGGCCCGTGGCGGCGTGAGTTACATCGTCATCGGCGACGTTGCTCCCGTCATGACCGCAAGCCCCACGCCCAAGCTGGCGACCGACGCCCAAATCCCCACGTTTAAGGCCCTGGCCGATGCCGTCCACAAGCACGGCGCCAAGGTCGCGCTGCAGCTGTTCCACCCCGAGTACGACGTGCCCGGTGTCGGCCGCATGGTCATGGGATCCATGGCCGCCGCCAAGGCCGCGCAGGAGGCCAAGGCCGCCGGCGACGAGGAGACCTTTGCCGCCAAGATGGCCGAGTCCAACGAGATCCGCAACCAGGCCTACGCCAAGCTGCACCACGACATGCAGCACTTTGTGAACGAGGCGAGTGTGGAGCAGCTCACCCAGATCAAGGAGGCTATCGCCGCCTCGGCCGCTCGCGCGCAGCAGGCCGGCATCGACGCCATCGAGGTCCACGGCGACCGCCTGGTGGGTTCGCTGTGCTCGGCCATCCTCAACCAGCGCACCGACGAGTACGGCGGCTCGTTCGAGAACCGCGTTCGCTACGCGCTGGAGGTCGTCGCTGCCATTAAGGAAGCCGCGCCGCAGCTGATGGTGGAGTACAAGCTCCCCGTGATCATGGAGAACCCCGACGGCACGCCGCGCGGCAAGGGTGGCCTGCAGCCCGACGAGGCCTGCGAGTTTGCCAAGCTGCTCGAGGGCGCGGGCATCGATATGATTCAGGTCGCACAGGCCAACCACACCGGCAACATGGGCGACACCATTCCGCCCATGGGCGCCATGCCCTACAACTGGACGCTGCCCGTGGCCGAGCGCGTCAAGGCCCTGGTCTCCGTGCCGGTGGCAACCGTCGGCCGCGTTGTCTCGGTTGAGGCCGGCGAGAAGATTCTGGAAGACGGCTCCGCCGATATCATCGCTTATGGCCGCTCGCTCATGTGCGACCCCGACATTGCGCTGAAGGCCGCCACGGGCGAGCCCATTCGCGAGTGCCTCAACTGCAATAAGGGCTGTGTCGACGCGATTCAAAACCGCAAGTACATCTCGTGCGTGCTTAATGCCGAGAACGGCGACGAGGCGACCATCGCCATCAAGCCGGGCGAGGGCGACAAGAAGATCGCCGTGGTGGGCGGCGGTATTGCCGGCCTGGAGGCCGCGCGCGTGGCGGCCAAGCGCGGTTACGACGTGACCGTCTACGAGGCGAGCGATCATCTGGGCGGCCAGATTGTGCTGGCGGCCGCGCCTCCGCGCAAGGACGAGATCATGCGCTCGGTCGAGTACTACGAGAAGATTCTGCCTGGCCTGGGCGTGAAGGTTGAGCTCAACCATGCCGCTACCGCTGAGGACCTCAACGCCGCCGACGCCGCGATTGTGGCCGTGGGCGCGCACGACGTGGTCATCCCCGTTCCGGGTGCCGACTCGGAGAAGGTCGTCTCGAGCTGGGACGTGCTGGCCGGCAAGGTGGAGCTTACGGGCCGCGTCGCCGTCATTGGCGGCGGCCTGGTGGGCACCGAGACTGCCGAGTACCTGCTGCAGCACGGCTGCGAGGTGGCGATCGTGGAGATGCTCGACAAGATTGCCGCGGGCGAGTCCGAGACCATTCTGCCGCTGATTATGAGCGACTTTGCCGAGCACAACGTGGAGCAGCACGTGAAGACCCGCCTGACCGCCATTACCGACGAGGGCGTGGAGGCTGTTCGCACCACCGAGGACGGCGCCGAGGAGCCGGTGAAGATCGCCTGCGATTACGTGGTGATGGCCGTGGGCTCCAAGGCCAACGCGTTTGACCTGGATGGCGTGACGGTGCCCGTGACCTGCGTGGGCGACTGCTCGGGTGAGCGCACCGCCGACATTGCGAGCGCCATTCGCACGGCGTATCACGCGGCCAACGAGCTGTAGTTGAACATCGCGGCCAGGCGGGACGGTGGCACGGATCCGTCTCGCCCGGCTGTGTCCCGTCGGGTGTCAATCGGTGCGGGGCCTGCAAGCGCAGCAGGTCCCGCCCTTTTTGTTTTGCTCCGGTGGATGGCAATGCGCGGTAATCATGAGGAGTGAGGACGTCTACTGTCTCGCAGATCACTCAAAATTATTGGGGGAGGGGTTAATAACTATATCCTCTATACCAAAGGACATAAAGAGATGCCAATTTTGTTGACAAGCGAATGACGATTAGCTGCGAGTTAGCTACCAGCGTAAATAATCGATAAAGAAATGTCGTAATTTGGTGCCAAATGCCCAGATAACGCCGCGTCTATTTTAATTAACTGCTTTGAGCAAACAGTAAAATGCTACTATCTAAC
>CAVALS010000062.1:0-3714 GCA_963589385.1 Bacteroidaceae bacterium | reverse complement strand
CATGGACGACAAAGCAATCGAGGCCATTGCCCGGCAAGAAGATCGAGCACCTGGTGTCCATCGGCATCGGCGGCTCCGACCTGGGCCCGGTCATGGCTTACGAGGCTCTGCGTCCCTATGCTGACGCCGGTATCGACTGCCGCTATATCTCCAACATCGACCCCAACGACCAGGCCGAGAAGCTTAAGGGTTTGGACCCCGAGACCACGCTCGTGATCATCGTCTCCAAGACCTTCACCACGCTCGAGACCCTCACCAACGCTCGCGAGGTCAAGACCTGGATGCTCGAGCAGCTTAAGGCTCAGGGCGCCATCGACGGCTCCGATGAGCAGAACGCCGAGGCCGTGGCAAAGCACTTCGTCGCCGTCTCCACCGCACTCGAGAAGGTCGAGGCCTTCGGTATCGACCCCGCCAACGCCTTCGGTTTCTGGAACTGGGTTGGCGGCCGCTATTCCGTTGACTCCGCTGTGGGCCTGTCGCTGATCGTCGTGCTCGGCCCCGAGCGCTTCCAACAGTTCCTCGAGGGCTTCCACGCCATCGACGAGTACTTCTGCAACACCCCGCTCGAGAACAACGCCGTCGCGCTGATGGGCCTGCTCAACGTCTGGTACGTCAACTTCTTCGGTTCCAAGAGCCACGCCGTGCTGCCGTACTGCCAGTACCTGCACCGCTTCCCGGCCTACCTGCAGCAGCTCACCATGGAGTCCAACGGCAAGCATGTCCGTTGGGACGGCAGCGCCGTGACTTCCGACACCGGTGAGATCTTCTGGGGCGAGCCCGGCACCAACGGCCAGCATGCCTTCTACCAGCTGCTGCACCAGGGCACCGTGGTTGTCCCGGCCGATTTCATCGCCTTCGCCAACACCGCCAACCCCGCGACCGATAACGGTCAGGACGTGCACGAGCTGTTCTTGGGCAACTTCCTGGCCCAGACCAAGGCACTCGCCTTTGGTAAGACGGCCGACGAGGTCCGCGCCGAGGGCACGCCCGAGCAGATCGTTCCGGCTCGTTGCTTTGAGGGCAACCGTCCGACGACCTCGATCTTTGGCGACACGCTGACCCCGTTCGCACTCGGCGAGCTCATCGCCCTGTACGAGCACATCACGTTTGTCGAGGGCACGGTCTGGGGCATCGACTCCTACGACCAGTGGGGCGTTGAGCTGGGCAAGCAGCTTGCCAAGCAGATCACCCCGGCCTTCCACGACGACGCCGCCAAGGCCGAGCAGGACGCTTCGACTCAAGCGCTTATCGAGTTCTATCGCGCGCATCGCAAGTAGTCGCTGCTGTTAACGCATCGCGCCTTATAGTCAGGGGTCCGTATCCTATCGGATGCGGGCCCCTTTGCTTTGCCGTGGTCCCGGGGCGCACGGCCTTTGTGGAACGTCGCCGGGGCGCCGCGCGCTGCGAGAACCCTGCGCCTAGATCTCGGCCTCCACATGGCCTCGCTGCGCCTCGGGCAGCTCCCCGTAGAGCGGATGGTCTTCGAGCCTAAAGCGCTCGACCTGTTCGGGAGTGCGACCGCGCACAAAGAGCCATGAGCGATCAATCGGCGTCGCCATGAGCGTGCTGGACAGTGCGTCGGCGCGGTCGGAAAACACCCGGGCACTCTCGGGATCCTGGAACGCCAGCACCAGATGCGTGTCGCAGTTGCCCATGATGGAGCGTGCGCGTGCCTCGCCATAGAGCGCATCGAGCTGGTTGGTCGACTGCAGCAGCAGCGTTGCCCAGATGTTGCGGCTTCGGATAATCGAGAGCACGTTGTCAATCTGGGGGATCTGCAGATTTGCGAAGTCATCGAGCATAAAGCGCACGGGCACGGGCAGGCTGCCGTCGGGCTGCCTATCGGCTTCGCGAATGAGGCCCATAAACGCCTGCGTAATAAAGAGGCCGGTCAGCGGATCGAGATTGCGGTCAATATCGCTCACGGTTACAAACAGGGCGCAGGGGGTGTGTCCCATGGAAGCGAAGTCCACCTGATGGCACTCACGATAGAGCTGTGCCGCACCGTCGAATCCCAGACACATGACCTTTTCGGCAAGGATGCCGACGATGCTCGCGTGCATGCGCTCGGCATTTTGCGTAATGGCGTAGCGCCGCCATAGCGAGAGGGCATAGCTTTGGGGGTCGGTCGTGATCAGGTCGTCAAACAATCGACCCGTGGCACCGTCCTGCAGGTGCTCGATCAGCTTGATGACCGAGCTGATCGTCTGCTCGTCGGCGGGTAGCTGTTCGGTGACGTAGGCGATAAGACACGACAGCAGGTTTGCCGCCGCATGATCCCAAAAAGGCTGGTTGTTGTCCTCGATGGGGCAGATGGCCTTTGCCACCGAGAGGATGTCCTGCTGGTTGGGCCTGCCGTCCGCCTTGCGGCGAATGTGCCTCAGGGGGTTGTAGCCGCAGCGCTCGATGCCGGGCGCAAGGGCCGGGACGGTGTTGAGGTCGGCGAAGTTGAGACATTGCACGCGGTAACCGTGGGCTGCCAGCACGGGTCCCACTTCGCGACAGAGCGTGCCTTTGGTGTCGAGCACGATGTAGCTTGCGTTCATTTGCAGCAGGTTGGGCTTGAGGACGTTTCGGGTCTTGCCGGCTCCCGAGGGGCCGATCACAAGTGCGTTGTTGTTGAGTCCCGTTTGGCGGGTGTCGCAGGAAAGCGTTCGATCCTTGGCGAGGATGGTGGACGATGCAGACTCAGATGCGACGAGGCGGCTGGCGAGGTTAGACATGGGCGACCTCCTTGGTGGTCGAGAGGATTTCGTGGGCAAAGCCGAGCTCGACGGCGCGCTCGGCCGAAAGGTAGGTGTCTTTTGCAGTGAGGGACTGGATGCGCTTGGGCGTGAGGCCGCTGCGGTCCGAGAGGATTTGCGTGAGGGTCTTGCGGGTCTGCATGAGACGCCGGCTGGTTTCCTGCAGCGCAAGTGCCGAGCCGCCTGCCCCCTGGGGGATCAGCGGGTCGTGAATCATGAGCTCTGCATGGGGCGCCATACGGCGATCGTCGCCGCCCATAAAGATCACGGCGCCCATGGACGCGGCGAATTCCAGGCAGACGGTGCGGATGGGGCACGATGCGAGGCGCATGGCGTCATAGATCGCAAGACCCGATCGCACGCTTCCGCCGGCACTGGCGACAAATATGGTGATGGGGCGGCTGGGATCGGTGGCATCGAGCAGGCGGATCTGCTGGCATAGGTCGTGGGCCATCGGGGTTTCGATGTTTCCCATGACGGAGAGCTCGCGACGGGCGAGCATCTCATCGTAAATGCTGGTGAGCGTGATACCTCGGGCGGATTCACGCATGGTGAGGGGGCTGATGATGGGGGAATGATTGGTGTCCATGAGGACTCCTTTCTGTTGGTTGTGTTGTGGAATAGGATTGTTGCCCGCGGAGGGGCTGGCGGGCTACAGGGTTCGTCCGAGCCTGAGATCGAGCTCGGTTGTGGGGCAGGCTGCCTGTTCGTGCGGCTCGCAAGCGCCAAGGGCTCCAAAGCGATGGAGCGTTGCGACGGGCGTGGTGTAGGCGAGCCGCAGCTGATGCTCGACAGGGGCACATCCGTCATTTTTGTAATGAGCCGCGTAGTACTGCGCGATGCTGGCGTTCATCTCGCTGCCATTGCGATGGCGCTCAAACTGGCGTCTGCAGGTCTCGATGATCTTTGCTACCGACTTGGGCGCCGTCGCGGGAACAAGGGCGAGATAGCCTTCAAATAGCTCGTTGAT
>CAVALS010000061.1:0-9791 GCA_963589385.1 Bacteroidaceae bacterium | reverse complement strand
TGGAGGTGGGCGTCAACGTGGGCGGCTACTTCCTGTGGAGCCTGCAGGATCAGTTTTCCTGGACCAATGGCTACAACAAGCGCTATGGCTTCTTCTACGTTGACTTTGAAACCCAGAAGCGCACGCCCAAGGCAAGCGCATACTGGTATAAGCACGTGGCGCAGACCCGTCGTCTGGACTAGCGGCTGGCGGGGTCGCCTGCCCACATAACCTGTCCCCATTTCTCAGCCGGGGGCGGCACGTCACACGGCGCGCCGCCCCCGGCCTTTTTTGGGCGGTTCGGGGGCCGCTTGTCTCAATCTGTAACATCTAGCCGAGTTTTTGGGTCCAAGCTGTTACAGATTGAGACGAACAGGATTGCTCTTTCCGAAGAATCTAGATCTGTAACACGTAGCCCGCTTTTGACCGTCTACCTGTTACAAATCGAGACAGACGGAGTAGGACCTAACCCCGTATGTCCCTAACAGTCGAGCGTTCGACCAGCGTGCTCGGCACATGAATCGCCTCGATAGACGAGCTCTCTCCAATCGCCGCCTCAAACGCAAGCTTACCGACACCGCGCAAATCAAATCGCAGCGTCGTCAGCCGATTGTGAGGAACAAGTCCCTCGAGTGCGTCGTCGATACCAACCACGCTCACGTCGTCGGGCACGGACAGGCCCGCGTTCTCGAGCGCGGCGATAACGCCCAGCGCCATCTGGTCATTTGCCGCAAGCACGGCAGTCGGCGTCTGCGACCCGCCGGCAAGCACCTCGGCCGCAATCCGCTCGCCCATGGCGTACCCACTGTCCGCACTCCAATCGCCACGCAGCATCGGAGCGGCATCGACATGAGCACGACCCAGCGTATCGCGCCAACCGGCCTCACGAAAACGCGAGGAAATCGAGTTTTCCGGACCCGCCACAAACCGCATATTCGAGTGACCATGTTCCAGCAGATAATTGGTCAACAGCTCGCACGAACCATACTGGTCGGAGTCGATCGTCGTGCAGCGCGGATGCGCATACATGGACAGGATGACCGTTCGCACTCCCGGCTGGGGAACAAACTCCTCAAAATCGGGAGCCATGCGGTTCATGTTGAGAATCATGCCGTCGACGGGTCGCTCGACCATGCGGCGCGAGGCATCGGCAAGTGTATAGGGCTTGTCGCCGCCCATCTCGATCATAGTGACGGCAAAATCATGCTCGCGCGCCGCTTGCATGATACCCTCGAGCGTCGCCAGGTTACCGACACGTGTGATGTTGTACATGCACAGGCCAATAGAACGATACGACCCGCCGCGCAACGCCACTCCAGCAAAATTGGGACGAAAGCCCAGCTCTTCCATGGCGGCCAGCACACGCTTGCGCGTCTTTTCCGTCACGTTGGGCATACCGTTGACCACGCGAGACACAGTCTGGCGGCTCACGCCAGCGAGCGCCGCAACCTCTGCCGCGCTCGCCGAACGACCATTCCTTGTCTGCTGATCCATGCCTTCCACGCTAACCTGCTTCCCAACTATTCCCCGCGCCCATGGCGCATCGTACATACATTGATAACGTGCTCATGATACCCGAGCCATATACCACAACATGAAAACTTCTGTCAATCAAAACCGCTTACCGAACAAATACAACCGTTCGCAGCTGTTTGAAGTTGTTTTGTTTCTATACATCCCAGCCGGATGTTAACGTGCTCATTGTCAAATGTTCACGTGCTCATTTTGGTTCTAATCATTTTAAGATAGTGTTTATCGGGCTTTTTCACCGCTGAACGCTAACCAAGGAGCCTCCTGAGCGCAAACGCACAATATCGAACAGCGAGACGAGAGGATGTATGCATATGTCTTTGCTAAACCGCGTACAGCAGCTGCCGAAGGGCTTTGTTTGGGGCGCCGCAACCGCCGCGTACCAAACGGAAGGTTCCACGAAGGTGGCAGGCAAGGGTAAGACCATGTGGGACGATTACCTTGTCGCCCAGGGTCGCTTTTTGCCCGACCCGGCCAGTGATTTCTACAACCGCTACGAGGAGGATATCCGCCTTTCTGCCGAGCATGGACTCAACGCCATTCGTGTGTCCATCGCCTGGACCCGCATCTTCCCCAACGGCGACGATGCCGAACCCCTCGCCGAGGGCGTTAAGCACTACCACGAGCTGTTCGCCTGCTGCAAAAAGTATGGCGTCGAGCCCTATGTGTCCCTGCATCACTTTGACTCCCCCGCCGCCCTGTTCAACCAGGGCGACTGGCTCAACCGCAAGACCGTCGACGCCTATGTGCGCTATGCCGAGTTCTGCTTCCGCGAGTTCCGCGAGGTCAAGAATTGGTTCACCATCAACGAGCTCATCAGCCTCTCGCACTCCCAATACATCCAAGGCAACTTCCCGCCCAACCATCACTTTGATGTGACGAGCGGCATCCAGAGCCAGCACAACGAGCTCGTTGCCCACGCCCGCGCCGTCAACCTGTATAAGGATCTTGACGAGACCGAGCACCTGGGCGGACGCATTGGCATGGTCAACGTCCTGACGCCGGCATATCCTGCCACCGACTCGCCCGCCGACCAGCACGCCGCCGACCTGTACAACGCCTTCTACACCGACTTCATCATGGACGGCGCCTTCCTGGGTCACTACTCCGCGCGCACCCTCTCACTCATCAACGAGATTCTGCGTGCCAACAACGCCACGCTTACGGTTAAGGACAGCGACATGGAGGAGCTCGCCAAGGCGGCGCCCCGCAACGATATGTTCGGCCTCAACTACTATCAGTCGGCGTTTATCGCCGCCTACGATGGCGAGTCCACCAACAGCTTTAACGGCACCGGAGACAAGGGCACCTCGTGCTTTAAGTTTAAGGGCGTCGGGCAGCAGGTCGATATGCCGGGTATCCCCACCACCGACTGGGATTGGCTCATCTACCCGCAAGGCCTCTACGACACGCTCAAGCACATCAGCGCCACCTATCCCAACCTCCCCGTCATCTATATCACCGAAAACGGCCTGGGCCACAAGGACCCCGAGCCCGACGCAAACGGCATCGTCGCCGATCCCGAGCGCATCGACTTTGTCGACCAGCACATGGAGAAGGTGCTCCAGGCGCGCGCCGAGGGCGTCGACGTCCAGGGCTACTTTATCTGGAGCCTGCAGGACCAGTTCTCGTGGGCCAACGGCTATAACAAGCGCTACGGCCTGTTCTACATCGACTTCGACACGCAAAAACGCTACATCAAGCAGTCGGCACTCTGGTACAAGGAGCTCGCCGACACTATGGCGGACGCGCAGTAGCGCATCGCCTCGCTTTCCCCCGAGAAGGGAGCGGCCCTATGCGATACAAACCCAGCCGCTCCCCTCTCTCCCCCTGGGACCGACCCCGCCTGCACCCGGGCTTTTAGCAAGCGGGAGACCATATAGGTTTTCAACGTCCATGCCATTAAGATTTCATGCAAAGAGGAGCGTGAACTATGGAATCGATCGTTAAGTTCTTGGAGAAAGGTCAGCCGTACTTCGACAAGGTCTCTAAGAACATCTACCTTCAGGCCATTAAAGACGGCTTTTTGGCAGCAATGCCCATCATCCTGTCTTCTTCTGTCTTCCTGCTTATTTCGACCCTGCCGGGCGTTGTCGCCACGGTCGGCGGCTTTACGCTGCCCGACTGGTGGAACGTCGACGTCGTGAACTTCTGCAACAAGGTTTACAACTTCACGATGGGCGTCGTGGGCATCATGGTCGCCGGCACCACCGCAAGCGCGCTGACCGGCTCCAAGAACCGCCGCATGCCTGCCGGCAAGGCCATCAACGCCACGAGCACCATGGTCGCCGCCATGTGCGCTATGCTCATCTTGGCCGTTACCCAGACGAGTGCCAAGATCGACGGCGCCGATGTCTCGGTGTTCTTTACCGACAACATGGGCACCAAGGGCCTACTGAGCTCCTTTGTCGCCGCATTTGCCACGGTCAACATCTATGCCTTCTGCATTAAGCGAGACATCACCATCAAGCTGCCCAAAGAAGTCCCCGGCGCCATCGCCCAGAACTTCCGCGACATCTTCGCCTTCAGCTTCTCCATCCTGTTTGTCGCCGTCATCGACGTTATCTGCCGCACCTGCTTGGCCGTCCCGTTTGCCAACGTCATCTCCACGCTGGTGAGCCCGCTGTTCGCCGCTGCCGATTCCTACGCCGGCCTCGCCCTCATCTGGTTCATGATCCCGCTGTTCTGGTTCATGGGCATCCACGGCCCCTCGGTCGTTAAGCCTGCCCTCAACGCCGCGCTGTTTGGCAACATCACCACCAACCTCGCCACGCTGCAGGCCGGCGGTCACCCCGCCCTCGCCCTGACCGAGAACTTCGGTAACTACATCGGCGAACTCGGCGGCACCGGCGCCACGTTCATTGTCCCGATCATCTTCCTGCTCTTTATGCGCTCCAAGCAGCTCAAGGCCGTCGGCAAAGCCTCTGTCGTACCCGTGATGTTCGCCGTCAACGAGCCGCTGCTGTTCGCCGCGCCCATCATCCTCAACCCGTACTTCCTGATCCCGTTCCTGTTTGCCCCCGTGGCCAACGTCCTCATTGGTAAGTTCTTCATCGACTTTTTGGGCATGAACGGCTTTATCTATGCCATGCCGTGGGCACTCCCCGGACCGATCGGCACCTTCATCGACACCAACTTCCAGCCGATCTCTCTGGTCCTGGTTGTCGTCCTGCTGGTCGTTGACTTCTTGATCTACTACCCATTCTGCAAGGCCTACGACAACGTCCTGTGCAAGCAGGAGGCCGAGACCCTGGCCGAAGAAGAGGCCGAGGAGACCAAGGCCGTCAAGACCGCTGCCGCCCCCGCCGTTGAGGCTCCTGTTGTCGAGACCGCTTCTGCCACCGAGGCCTCCGCAGCTCCGTCCGCCCTTAAGGGCAAGGATCTGAGGGTTCTGGTTCTGTGCGCTGGCGCCGGCACCTCTGCACTGCTCGCCAACGCGCTTAAGGAAGGCGCCGACGAGCTGGGCATCGACATTACCGCCAACGCCGGTGCCTACGGCAGCCACTACGCCATCATGGACCAGTACAACGTCATCGTCCTGGCTCCGCAGGTTCGCACCTATTACAACGAGATGAAGGCCGACACCGACCGCCTGGGCATCACGCTGCTGTCGCCCAAGGGCAAACAGTACATCGACCTCACTAAGGATCCCAAGGGCGCCGTCGCCTGGATCGAGGAAAACCTCGAGGCATAAGACGCTGACACCACCTGCCGCTTGCAGACAATAAATGGCCCGTGCATCGATGTGTGATGCGCGGGCCATTTTGTTTAGACCGCACCCGTCCTCCTGTTCATCTCAATCTGTAACATCTAGCCGAGTTTTTCGGTCCTAGCTGTTACAGATCGAGATGAACGCACAGGCCAAGCCGAAAATCTCAATCTGTAACATGTAGACCACTTTTGACCGCTTAGACGTTACAGATCGAGACAAACGGAATATACCGGACCGAATTGTCTAAATCTGTAACAACTAGCTGAGATTTTCGGCCCTACCTGCTACAGATTTAGACGAACAGGCCGAGCACGTCTACGCCCGCAGGTCCTTTACGCTGGAACGTTCGACCAACACGCCCGAGACGAGCGTACGGCTTCTGGAGCTCGGGGCTTCCAGACCTGCGACGACCTCGTTAAGCGCACGGACGCCCAGCTCGCGGTGACGGAACTTCACCGACGTCAGAATCGAGTTGGGAATCGTCTTGTAAAGCTCGTCATCAAAGCCGATCACGGACACGTCGTCGGGCACACTGAGCCCTTTGTCACGTAGAGCCATCATCACGCCGTTTGCCATGCAGTCGTTAGCAGCGAGGACTGCCGTGCAATCGGCTTTATCGGCAAGCACAAGGCCCGCGGCATAGCCACTATCCGCATTCCAATCGCCTTGCAGAGGCTCGGGCGGCTCAATGCCATGCGCCTCGAGTGCCGCTCGCCAACCTTTCATACGGCACTGGCTCGACAGCGCTTCTTTCTTACCAGAGACGAAGTACACGTTCTTGTGCCCGTGATTCAAGAAGTACTCGCACGCCATGCGCGCGCCGCCCTCTTGATCGTCACTGACGGTGGAGCAGGTAGGATGTTCCATCGGTGTGATAATCACCGTCTTGAGGTCTTTCGGTGCCTCAAAAGTATCAAAGTCATCGACCATCTGACGCAGGTTGAAGATCATGCCATCAACAGGCAGCTGCGACATCCTACGCGCCGCTTCGGCAAGGGTCATCTTCTCCCCCGCCCGCTTTT
Organism: Bacteroidaceae bacterium; assembly: GCA_963589385.1. Taxonomy (GTDB): domain Bacteria; phylum Actinomycetota; class Coriobacteriia; order Coriobacteriales; family Coriobacteriaceae; genus Collinsella. The sequence goes on along the minus strand of CAVALS010000061.1, from coordinate 3,548 downwards.
TGATCATCGTGAGCGCAAAGCCGCGTTCTTCGGCGGCATCTGCGATACCGTCAATCATGTCCACGGCACCGCCCGACAAGTGGAACAGCACCACGCCGATGCACCCGTAACGGCCCAACTTGAGCGAACGCGCGGCAAAGTTCGCCCGGAACCCGAGCGCTTCCATTGCGGAATGGACCTTATCGCGTGTCGACTCTCGCACGCTACCGGGCTCGTTAATCACACGCGAAACCGTCTTGAGAGAAACACCCGCGGCAATCGCCACATCGTTCATTGAGACATTTTTCTTGTCCATCGTTGCCACTACTTCTCCACTCGGTTCTCTATCGCTTGTTTTTTGCGTTCTAGCATACACCACCTGCCTGACTGATAAATCAACCGTTTACCGGACAATATCGACCGCTCACCCGTATATCCTTGTTGCTCTTCCAAAAATGTCTTACGTTGTCATTAACGAAATGACAACGTTGTCATTTCGCAATGCCTTCCTTGAGCAGGAAGGTTTCCGGGCAGTCCTGACCATCCATCGACGACCAGTTCCATCCACATGCATCGCGCATCAAGTAGCAAAGGAGCTCTATGGACGCCATCGTAAAGATGCTCGAAAAGCATCAGCCGTTCTTTGAGAAGATCTCGAGGAACATCTACCTCCAGGCTATTAAGGACGGATTCCTTGGGTGCATGCCCATCGTCCTCACCTCTTCGATCTTTCTGCTCATTGCCACCCTTCCTGGCGTAGTCGGCATCACGCTGCCCCAGCCGCTCATCGACTGGTGCAACAAGCTGTACAACTTCACCATGGGCGTCATGGGCATCATGGTTGCCGGCACCACCGCCAAGAACTTCACGGCTTCCATGAACCGTCGCATGCCCGCCGGCAAAGTGCTCAACGACGGTTCCACCATGGTGGCCGCCCAGTGCAGCATGCTGCTGCTCGCAGTCACACAGTTCACCACCAAGCTCGACGGCTCCGAGCTTTCGGTCTTCGATTGCACCAGCATGGGTACGCGCGGTCTGTTCTCGGCCTATATCGCCGCGTTCATTACCGTGTGGGTCTATAAGTTCTGCGTCTCGCGCGATCTGACCATTAAGCTGCCCAAGGAGGTTCCGGGCGCCATCGCTCAGAACTTCCGCGACATCATCCCCTTTGGCGGCGCCGTCATCATCTGCGGCATCATCGATGTCGTCGTGCGCAACCTCATGGGCGTTCCGTTCTCCGAGCTGCTTATCAAACTGCTCTCCCCGCTCTTCACTGCGGCAGAGACCTATCCCGGACTTATCCTTATCCAGGCAGCCACCGCGTTCTTCTGGTTCATCGGCGTCCACGGCCCCTCGATCGTCCAGCCGGGCATCGACCCCATCCGTCTTGCCAACCAGGCCGAGAACCTGCAGGTTCTGCTGGCCGGTGGCCACCCCGCCCACTCCCTCACCTTTAACATGTCGCTCGTGGGTGAGTTCGGCGGCACCGGCGCCACCTTCATCGTGCCGCTTCTGCTGATTCTCTTTATGAAGTCCAAGCAGCTCAAAGCCGTCGGTAAGGCCTCGATTGTTCCTGTTGCCTTCGCCGTCAACGAACCGCTGCTCTTTGGCGCGCCGATGATCCTTAACCCCTACATGCTCATCCCCTTTGTTGCCGCCGGCTGCGTCAACGTGAGTGTTGCCAAGTTCTTTATCGATAACGTGGGCATGAACGGCTTCTCCTTCGTGGTGCCTTGGGCCACCCCTGCCCCCATCGGCATCTTCATCACCACGAACTTCCAGCTTATCGCCTTGGTGTTTGTCGCGATCATCATCTTGCTGGACGCCATCATCTACCTGCCGTTCTTGAAGGCATACGATAAGCTGCTCTGCGACCAGGAGGCCGAGCGCGCCGCCGAGCTGGGTCTCGAGTCCGATGGTGCTGCCACCATCGCCGCCAGCACCTCTGCGCCCGCTGTCGAGCAGACCACCGCTTCCGTCGAGCCGACCGCCGCTGCCGCCGACAGCAAGCCTGTCGCCGATCAGCCCGAACCCGCTGCCGATGCATCCTCCAAGAAGGATGTCGATGGCCTGAAGGTCCTCGTCCTGTGCGCCGGCGCCGGTACCTCTGCCATGCTCGCCAACGCCATCAAGGAAGGTGCCGCACAGACCGGAGAGAATATTGCTTCCTCCGCAGGCGCCTATGGCCAGCACACTGCCATCATGGATCAGTACGACGTTATCGTGCTTGCCCCGCAGGTCCGTAGCTACTACAACGACATGAAGGCCGATACCGATCGCCTGGGCATTAAGCTGCTCGCTCCGCGCGGTAAGGAATATATCGACCTTACTCGCGACCCCGCTGGCGCCATCAAGTGGCTCCGCGAGAACCTCGACTAGTTCCTCCCTCTGTTGGTGCCCGGATCCCCAGTTCGGGCACCTCTCCCTATTCGTATCCCACAGAAAGGATGACTCATGACCAACCCCATGCAGTTCCCCGACGGCTTCGTGTTTGGCGGCGCCACCGCTGCTTACCAGGTTGAGGGCGAGACCCGTACGCACGGCAAGGGCAAAGTGCCCTGGGACGATTTCCTGGCAGCCCAGGGTCGCTTCTCCCCCGATCCCGCAAGCGACTTCTACAACAAATATCCGGTCGATATCGACCTGTGCCAGCGCTTCGGCATCAACGGTATCCGCGTCTCCATCGCTTGGAGCCGCATCTTCCCCAACGGCACTGGCGAGATTAACCCCGAGGGCGTTGCCTTCTATCACGAGCTTTTCGCCACCTGCAACAAAGCTGGCGTTATCCCCTATGTCACGCTCGATCACTTCGATACGCCCGAGGCCTTTTACCAGAACGGCGGCGAGGGCTTCCTGACGCGCACGACGATCGACGCCTTTGTCGAGTACGCCAAGTTCTGCTTTGCCGAGTTCACCGAGGTCAAGCACTGGTTCACGTTTAACGAGATTCCCGCAACCGCCGAGGGCAGCTTTATCGTCGGCAACTGGCCGCACGGCGAGAAGTACCGCCTGGACAAGGCCTTCCAGCTCATGCACAACATGATGGTAGCCCACGCCAAGGCTGTCGTCGCCTTCCATGAGGGCGGCTTTGAGGGCGAGATCGGCATTGTCCAGAACCTGGAGCCCAAGTATCCCCTCGACCCCAACAGCGCCGCCGACTGCGAGGCAGCTCGCATGGCCGATGTCATCAACAACCGCTGGGTACTCGACGCCACTTTCCGCGGCCACTATGCAGCCGACACCATGGAAGCCGCGACCAAGCTGGCCCATATCGCCGGCGGCGAGCTCGACGTCCGCGACGAGGATATCGCCGCGTTGACCGCCGCGCTCCCCTACAACGATTGCCTGGGCGTCAACACCTACAAGTGCCAGTTCCTGCGTGCTGCCGAGGGCGAAAACGACATCAACCACAATGGTACCGGCGACAAGGGCTCCTCTCGCTGGTTCCTCAAGGGCGTGGGCGAGTCATGCGTGCGCGAAGGCGTACCCACCACCGATTGGGACTGGATCATCTATCCCGAGGGCCTCTACGACCTGCTGCTTCGCATTAAGAACGATTACCCCAACTA
>CAVALS010000060.1:0-20796 GCA_963589385.1 Bacteroidaceae bacterium | reverse complement strand
AAGACCGGGTGCTTGGCGTTGAGCTCGAGCACGCGCTGGCTCTTGGGCATACCGTCGGGCGCGCCCTCGGGTCCCTTCTGGAGCACCTTCTCCATCTCAAGCGAAAGCGGGCCCTCGGTAGTGATGCAAGCGGGGGCATCGGTCAGGCGCGCGGAGACGGCAACTTTCTCGACCTTGTCACCGAGCGCCTCCTTCATAGCGCTAAAGAGGTCCTCGTTTTCCTTGGTGGCGTCCTCGGCCTCCTTCTTCTCGTCCTCGGTCGCCAGATCAAGATCGCCAGTCGCAACGTTCTTGAGCTCTAGATGACGATCCTCGACCTCGGGCTCGGCACCGTCGGCCACAGCCTTCTCGGCAGCCTCGCGGGCAGCATCGTCCTCGTAGATCTTGGGCATATCGGCGGCAACGTACTCACGCATAGCCTGGAAGGTGAACTCATCCACGTCCTGCGTCAGCAGCAGCACGTCATAGCCGCGGTCGAGCACGCCCTTTACCACGGGCATCTTGGCCAAGCGCTCACGCGAGTCGCCGGCGGCGTAGTAGATGGCCTTCTGATCCTCGGGCATGCCCTTGGCATACTCGGCCAGGGTAATCATCTTCTGTTCCCTGGCAGACCAGAACAGCAACAGATCGGCGAGCTCATCGGCCTTCATGCCATAGCTCGAGTAGATGCCGTACTTAAGACCGCGGCCAAAGTTCTCAAAGAACTTCTCGTAGGCCTCGCGGTCGTTGTCACGCATATCCTCAAGGTCGGCGGTAATCTTCTTTTCCACACGCTTGGCGATGGCCTTGAGCTGACGGTTCTGCTGCAACGTCTCGCGCGAGATGTTGAGCGACACGTCGGCGGAATCCACGACGCCGCGGACAAAGTTGTAGTAGTCGGGCAGCAGGTCGTCGCACTTCTCCATGATCAGGACGTTGGAGCTGTAGAGCGCCAGACCCTTCTCGTAGTCCTTGCTGTACAGATCGAACGGCGCGCGTCCCGGCACAAACAGCAGGGCGTCATACTCGAGCGTGCCCTCGGCGTGGAAGCTGATGGTGCGCGCAGGATCGTCAAAGTCGTGGAACGTGGACTTGTAGAACTCGTCGTAGTCCTTCTGCTCGACATCGGAGCTGTGCTTCTTCCAGATCGGTGTCATGGAATTGACGGTCTCGAGCTCCTGGTAGTCCTCGTACTCGGGCTTGTAATCGTCGCCGGCGTCCTCGGGCTTGGGTTTCTGGCGGCTCTTGGACACCATCATCTGGATCGGGTAACGCACATAGTTACTGTACTGCTGAATCAGGCTCTTGAGACCCCACTCGGTCAGGAAGCGATCGTAGGTCTCGGCCTCACCGTCGGCATCGAGCTTCTCGTTCTCGCGCAGCGTCAGGATGACATCGGTACCGTGCTCGGCGCGCTCGCCGTCCTCGATGGTGTAGCCCTCAAGACCGTCGGATTCCCACACATGGGCGACATCCTCGCCGTAGGCGCGGCTGACGACCTTCACATGGCTGGCGACCATAAAAGCCGAGTAGAAGCCCACGCCAAACTGACCGATGATGTCGACATCGGAGCCCTGCTGCTCGGCGTTCTCGGTCTTAAACTCCTCGGAGCCGGAATGGGCGATGGTGCCCAGATTGCGCTCCAGCTCCTCGGCGGTCATGCCAATGCCGTTATCCGAGATGGTAATGGTGCGGGCGTCTTTATCAAAGGAGACGCGAATGGCCAGGTCGCCCTGGTCGATCTTGACGCTCGGGTCCTGCAGGCTCTTAAAGTTGAGCTTGTCGACGGCGTCGCTCGCGTTAGAGATAAGCTCGCGCAGGAAGATTTCTTTATTGGTGTAGATGGAGTTGATCATGAGGTCGAGCAGTTTTTTGCTCTCGGTCTTAAATTGACGCATGTGCAGTCCTTTCGCGCTACCCCTGTCCGCAAAAACGGCTCGGTCGCCCGAGCCGCATCGCAGACCTGCTATGTTCAGACTTAGATTTTATAACCCATTAACGCGCATATATACATACGGAATCGAAAAACTGTATGTCCGAGCGCTCTGATGCGCCAATTGCCAAGGAGTGTCCCCAACTGCCGGCAGGAAAGGAACGTTCCTATCTGCCATCTACGCGCTTGGCCATCCAGGCATGAGGCTGGCCCTCGTCTTCGTAGTCCACCGGGGCAATCTGCGTGTAGCCCGCCTTGGCATAGAGCGGCAGCACGTATTCCTGAGCATGCAGCTTAATGAGCTTGGCGCCGGCATCACGCGCGCACGTATCACTGGCCTCGACAATCTTGCTCGCCAAACCGCGACGGCGCATGCTCGGCAGCACGGCCACGCGCCCCATAATGTAGGTCTCCCCCGCCGCGACACCTTCGTCCAAGTCGCACGCCGGCGACACCGGAGCCTCTGCGTCAGCCGCGTGCTCAAGCTCTTCGGGAAACACGCGCGAGCAACCGGCAAGCTCGCCGTCTACATAGAGCGTCACATGAATGCAGTTCGGATCCTCGTCGATAGCGTCGAACTCATTCTCGTAGCCCTGCTCGTCCATAAAAATGACGCGGCGCACCAACGCCGCGTCATCAAAGCATCCCGTCTTAAGTTGGATATCCATGGCTGCCCTTTCATTCAATGCGAACGTTAGGGACAGATTTTAGCGAAAATGAGCTCCGCGCACGCTAAACTTCGCGCGAGCCTTCGCCAGGCAATCGTAATGACCCACGTTATGGGCATCGCTCGCGATGAAGCTGTACAGGTTCTGATCGAACAGGCGTTGTGCCGGCTTTTTCTCGCGACCAAAGCGACCGCCGGCAATAAAGTCCGCCGAAGCCTGCAGCTTGCAGCCCATATCGACCAGGCGCTCCGCCACACTTACATCCTTTTGAACCGCACGATAGCGCTCAGGATGAGCGATGATCACCTGGTAGCCACGGCACTGCAAATCGTAAATCGTGTTCTCGTACTCTCTAAACGCATACGCATCGGCATGCGTCGAAAGCTCGAGCAGAAACTCATTGGTTCCATCGAAATGCAAGTGCTCCGCGGCATCGATACCAAGCTCAACGAGCTTTCGATGGTTGACCTCGAAGCCCATCTGGAGCGGAAAACCGTCAGCGTTATCGCGCAGCAGCTCAAAGGCATCCCACATCTTGTCGTAATCAAAATAGGGATCACGACAGTGCGGGGTGCAAACGATTCTGGTTACACCGGCCCGCTTGGCAGCCTCGAGCATCGCCAAGCTCTCATCGAGATCGGCGGCGCCGTCGTCTACACCCGGCAAGATATGGCAATGAATGTCACGCATAGGTCAGCCTTAATCAACTAAACGTTTGCTCGGTTGGTGAAGATGCCCTTTTTGGAAGTCCCCTGATCGTCGGAGCCCTTCTTCACCTTCTTACCGTCCTTGGTGTAGTAGGAGTAGTAGTACTCGCTGGTCTCAGTCTCGCAGTAGTTCATAACGGTACCGATGAGCTTGACCTTCTCGGACTTCTTAAGCTGACCGATGGCGTTGAGCGCCTCCTCGCGCTTGGTGAAATCCTCACGCACGACAAAAAGCGCACCGTCGGTCAGACTTGCGATCTCGGCAGCATCGATGAAGGTGCCGACCGGGGGAGCATCAAAGATGACGTACTGGAACTTGGCGGACAGTGCCTTTACCAGCTTGGCAAAGCGGTGAGAGACGATGATGTCGGCAGGATTGGGAATATGCGGCTCGGCATCGAGGAAGTAGAAGTTCTTCTGACCCGTCTCGACAATCGCCTGGTCAATAGAAACCTGCTCGGAAAGGACTGCATAGAGTCCGCCGCGGGAGCGGACGCCGAGCATATCGGCAAGGGACCTGCGGCGCATATCGGCCTCGACCAGGAGCACGGACTTGCCGCTCGTGGCGATTGCCTGAGCAAGATTAATGGAAACCGTAGACTTGCCCTCGTTGGGAATCGAGGACGTAACGGTGATGGTGCGAATGGGGTCGTCCACGCTCGCAAAGCGGATGTTGGCCAGAAGGGTCTTGGCGGCATTCTGTACAACGAGCTTATCGGTGTTCTTTGCCTTAGCCATGCCTATTTACCACCTTTCATAGCCGGAATTCGGCCAACAACGGGAATACCCAGGAGCTCTTCTGCCTCTTCTGCACCGCGGATGCGGGTGTTGAGCATGTCTGCCAAAACGACATAGGCAACTGCGATAAAGATGCCCGCGAGGAACGCGACAGCAATATACAGCGTGTGCTTGGGGCCGCTGGGGGCTTCGGGGGTCTTAGCCTCGTCGATAACGTTGATGCTCTGGGCAGCGCCGACGTTCTGAGCGACCGTACTCACCGAGCTGGCCATGGCCTTTGCGACCTTAGCCGTCTCCTTGGCATCGGTGCCGGTAACCGAAAGCGTAATGACACGCGTGGTGGTCTCGGAGGAAACAGACACCTTGTAGTCATCCAGATCGGTGAGGCCCAGTTCATTGGCTGCGCCGCTCTTAACGCTATCGCTATCCAGCAGCGTGGCGATATCGTTGGAAAGCATCTGGCTCGCCGAGAGATCGTTGTAGCTCATCTGACCGCTATCGTCGGTCTTAGCGAGAATGTACATGCTCGTCGTCGCGGTGTAGGTGTTGTCCATCGCAACGAAGGACACGATGCCCATGGCGATCGCGCAGACCACCGGAAGGGCGATGACCAGCTGAAGGTGCTTTTTGAGCAGCTGGAACAGTTCGAGAAGGGTCATGCAGCTTGCCTTTCATTTCCCCAGTTCGGATTGACAAAACTGTCCGTATGTTATCGCATCTTTTTACCGAGACCAAACTCTATACATAAGAAACAGGCTCTCCTGTAAAAATGTCGGAAGCAATCGTAAAATTGCACAACAACGCCGCACCCGAAAGTCAAATGCGGCGTCTACATCAATATCTATGTTGTATCGCTATGCGAATGGCTCGTCCTGCTGTATGGGAAACGTCACCGTAATGGTGGTTCCCACGCCCAACTCGCTCGACAGATCGAGCGTGGCGTGATGATACAGGGCCGCATGCTTGACAATGGCAAGCCCCAGACCGGTTCCGCCGCGTGCCTTGGACCTACTCTTGTCCACGCGATAGAACCGCTCAAATACCTTGCCCTGTTCTTCAGGCGCGATACCGATTCCCGTGTCGGCGACCGCAAGGAACGGATGGCCTTCGTCGTTGGTGCCGCACTGCAGCGTAACCGTACCGCCGGGTCGATTGTAGCGGATGGCGTTGCTTGCCAGATTATAGATGAGCTCGTCAATCAAGCGCGACACGCCTTCGATGACCACAGGCTTGGTCTCATGACTTATCGTCACATTCGCCTGACGGGCGACCTGTTCAAGACGCTGCTCAACCGCGTAGATGGCACGCGAGAGCTCAATAGGCTCCGTGGACCCAATGGGCACCGCCTCGCCCTCAGTTGCACGCTCGGCCTCGTCCAAGTTAGACAGCGTAAGGATGTCGTTGACGAGCGCCGCCAAGCGGCCTGCCTCACGATAGATGCGACCGCCAAAGTTGCGCAGGTCGTCCTCGCCCTCGACCATGCCGTTTGCGATGAGCTCGGCATAGCCCGAAATCGCCGTAAGCGGCGTCTTGAGCTCATGGGTGATATTCGCCGTGAACTCGCGGCGCATACGGTCATTGTCCGCTAGCACCGCCATTTGGCGCTTGAGTTCCTGGCGCTGCGACTCGATACGCTCAAGCATGGGGACCATCTCGGCATAGGCGTGCTCATAGCTGCGACGTGGGTGGTCCAAATCCACCTCTTGCAACGGCGCGATGATGGCACGGGACTCGCGGCGCGCCATAAAAAACGAGAGCACCGCACCCGCTGCTGCGATAAGCAGCATCGGCGCCACCATCGACAGCAAAATCGCCGCAACGCCAGGCTGGGCCTGCGCCAAGCGGACAACCTGGCCGTTATCAAGGGCGACGGCGCGATACAGCATAATCTCGTCGAGCGTAGAGCTTGCGCGCTCCGCGGAACCCAAACCACTCTCAAAGGCCTCGATGACCTCAGGGCGATCGCCATGGTTGGGCAGTGTGGAAGGCGACGCCTCGTTGTCGTAGGCAACCGATCCATCCTTGTTAATCAGCGTGATGCGCAAGTCCTCGCGATCGAGGCTACGCAAGAACGGGATGGGCTCCTGCTGCTCGTCGAGGGCGGCAGCAATGAGCTCGGTTTCCTGCGCCAGGTTGGCACTCGTGGCATCCGCCAAGGTGTTTTGCACAAAGAACGCACCCAGCACCGTAAACGCCACGATAACCGCCATGGCGCAGACAAAGATCGTCACAAAAACGCGGTGCGACAGCGTATGTTTTCCCTGGGGGGCGAAGACCACGGGTTACTCCTCCGATGCGGTGGACGCGGTGTCGTCACCTTCGGCACCATCACCGGCAGAAGGCTCGGCCAAGCGGTAGCCCACGCCGCGCACGGTCTCGATGGCACCGGCATGCTCGCCCAGTTTTTGGCGAAGCGTCTGCACGTGCACGTCAACGGTGCGCGAACCGCCGTCGAAGTCCCAGCCCCACACGCTCTGCAGCAACGACTCGCGGGTAAAGACCACGCCGGGCTTGCGCATGAGGTACTCGAGCAGGTCGAACTCGCGCAGGGTGAGCTTAAGCGGCTCGCCGGCAACGGTCACCTCGCGATGGCTGGGCGAGAGCACGATGTCGCCCACGCTGAGCACATCGCTTGCCTGCTTGACCATGCCGCCGCGACGCAGCAGTGCGCGGCAGCGGCTCGCAAGCTCCATGAGCGAAAACGGCTTAGTCAGGTAATCGTCGGCACCGCCATCGAGCGCCATCACCTTGTCGAGCTCGGTATCCTTGGCGGTAAGCATCATGATGGGCACCGTCGCCGTCAGGCGATCGGCACGCAGTCGACGCATAATCGCCAAGCCATCGGTATCGGGCAGCATGATGTCGAGCAGGACGGCATCGGGTACCCGTCGCGCCACGGCAGCCTTAAACTCACCGTCGCACGAAAAGCCTTCGGCCTCGATCCCCTGCTTGCGCAGTGCATAGACCGTCAAATCCCTGATGTTGTCATCGTCCTCGACGTAATAGATCATGTTGAACCCCTTTGCGGCCGGCATGACCGCATCTTAACCCTAAAGGTACCTTTACTAGATGGTATCAGCCAAAACGTCCCGTCAAATAATCCGCCGTGCGCGGATCGGTCGGATTCTTGAAGAGTTGCGCGGTGGGCGCATGCTCCACCAACTCACCCAGCAAGAAAAACGCGACCGAGTCGGAGATACGCGCCGCCTGCTGCATATTGTGCGTAACGACCACGAGCGTACAGGTCTCTTTGAGCTCGCAGGCCAGCTGCTCCACCACGAGCGTCGACACGGGGTCGAGCGCCGAGGTCGGCTCGTCCATCAGCAGAATGTCGGGCTGCACGGCAAGTGCGCGCGCGATGCACAGACGCTGCTGCTGCCCACCCGAAAGTCCCAGCCCCGACTCCTTGAGCTTGTCCTTGACCTCGTCCCATAGCGCAGCGCGACGAAGGGAATCCTCGACCAGCCCATCCAGCACGGCGCGGTCGCGCACGCCTATGCCGCGCGGACCATACGCGACGTTGTCGTAGATGCTCATGGGAAACGGGTTGGGGCGCTGGAACACCATGCCCACGCGCTGGCGAAGGCGGCAGATGTCGTAATCGCCCAGGATATCTTGACCATCGAGCGCAATCTTGCCCTCGATGCGGCAGTCCTTGATGCCGTCGTTCATGCGGTTAAAGCAGCGCAGCAACGTGGACTTTCCGCAGCCCGAAGGCCCGATGAACGAGGTAATCTGCTTGTCGCGAATCTTGATATTCACGTCCTTGAGCGCATGATGGTCGCCATAGAACAGGTCGAGGCCCTCGACATCGATGCGCGTCGGCGAGGCGGCAAGATCCTCTGCCGTGGGGCGAGTCGCATCCCCAACCTCGCGCTCGTGCGCGGCCTCGGCCTGCGCTTTCATGAGTTCTTCAAGCTCCGTGGGCTCCACAGCCGCAGCAGCCGTCATACCGCATACCTCCACATCGATATCAATTCAGCAGTATCGATAGTAGAAATCGCGGCTCATATGCACGTGAGCGCATTGTCAAGTGTTTGTAAGGGCACGCTGGCTATGCGGCGGGCAGCTCGATGGTGAATATCGTGTGTTCGGGCGTCGATTCACATGCAACGGCACCACCGTGTGCCGCGATGATCTCCTTGGCAATAGCAAGGCCCAGACCGGCACCACCGCGATTGGTCGCACGCGCCGCATCCAGGCGATAGAACTTCTCAAAGATCACCTTGAGCTTTGCCTCAGGGATGGGATCGCCCTGATTGATAAAGCGCACGCGCACGCCACCGTCGTCCCGGCGTCTGGCCTCGATCGTGATGGTCGAGCCCTCATAGCTATAGGCAATAGCGTTTTTCATGATGTTGTTGAACACGCGAGCCATCTTGTCGCCATCCACGAGCACCGTCAGGTCCTCGCGAATATCAACTTGGACTTCCTTATGTTGCTCGTTGAGGATGGGATAGAACTCGTCAGCCACCTGAGCCAGCAGCAACCCCAGATCAACATAGCCGCGCGTGAGCACGATATCGTGGAAGTCAAAGCGCGTGATATCGAAGAACTCCTCGATGAGCGTATCGAGCCGGTGCGCCTTGTCGAGCGCCACGCCCGTAAAGTGCGCACGTTGCTCAACCGGCAGCTCAGGAGCTTCTTGCAGCAGCGAAAGATAGCCCACCACACTGGCAAGCGGGGTGCGTAGGTCATGTGCCAAGTACGTGACCAGATCGTCCTTGCGATGCGACTCGTCACGCAGAGCTTGCTGCACCTTGCGTTCACGGTCACGCACGCGGTTAAGGGCGCCCTCGACCTCCAAGAAGTCGCCGTCGATGTTGTCCCAGGTGTCGGGGTGATCGATCAGGCGATCTTGAATACGAGCGGCCAGCACACAATCGGCATGCTGCTCGCCCTGCTCGTAGCCCTGGTAGTACAGGGCGCGACCGCACAAGAACAGCACGCACACGGCAAGCGCCAGCACAAAGCCAAGCATGTTGAATACAAAGCCGGCATCGAACAACACCGGCCCTTCGATGCCGCCGAGCGCCATGGCGCCAATCGCCAACGTCATGGCCCACGCGGCGCCGCCAATCACCACGCAGCGGCACACGATCTCAAATCGATCGATTAGCAAAAAGCCGACAAGCAGCATCGCCAAGATTCCGACGATGTTGTCGATGCCAATCAGCAGCAGGCTCAGCAAAAAGAGCAGCACCGTTGCAAGCGCGCGGTTGTCGACGACCGACCTCACGTATTCAAAGAGCCAATCGGGCACCTCGAACGCTTGCCTATCGTCTTTTGTCATATCAAGATCCTCACAAGCGAAAAGCGTTATTCGATGATGTAGCCGACGCCCCAGACGTTTTTGATAAAGCGCGGCTTTTGAGCGTCGTCGCCAATCTTTTCGCGCAGATGGCGAATGTGCACCATCACCGTATTGTTGGAGCCGGGCATAAAATCCTCATTCCACACCGCGCGAAACAGATCCTCCACGGCCACCACGCTGCCGCGATGCTCGACCAGATACAGCAAGATTGAATACTCGGTGGGCGTGAGGCGTACCGGTGAACCGTCCACCGTTACGGAACGAGCATCGCGGTTGATCTCCAAGCCGTCGAGCTGAATGGTCGGCGACTCGGCCGCCTGCGCACGGCTACCGTAGCTAGTGTAGCGGCGAAGCTGAGCGTGCACGCGCGCGATGAGTTCCAGCGGGCGGAACGGCTTGACCACGTAATCGTCCGCGCCAAGCGAAAGGCCCTCGATCTTGTCTTGCTGGGCATCGCGCGCCGTCAGCATGATCACGGGATAGGTATGGCTGGAACGGATCGTACGCAGCAGCTCAAAGCCATCGATATCGGGCAGCATGACATCTAGTAGTGCCAGATCGAACTCCTGCTCCAAGATTGCCTTGGCAGCATCGGCCCCGCTATAGGCAATCTGGACATCAAAGCCCTCTTTTGTAAGGTAGATGCCAACCAAATCGGCGATGGCCTTTTCGTCATCAACTACCAAAATGCGCTCGTTCATGCGTGCTCCTCTCGCGCTCCATTATGCCCGAGGCGACGCACGTCACACACAACAAGCGTGGGTGATTAAGTCGGCCTTAAGCACCCTTGTGCCCGTTCGGGTGCGGATGTGGGCCAAGCGCGCACGCGATGATCGCCGACGCCGGCAAACGATATACTCTAGTTCCAGAAGAGACCATCCCGTCGAAAGCGAAATCTGTGAAGTCCCTCACCTCTTTTGCAAAGTGCTCAGCCCAGCTTGCCGCCGGCTTTGTCTGCGCTATCGCCCTTGCCGCTGGCGTGCCCACCGTTGCCGGCGCCCAAGTGCTCACGACCGACAATGTTTGCGGCAAAACCGCCGATGCGCGCGGCATCACGGCCGGAAACCTGCCCGATATCGATGCGACCAATGCCCTCGTCATGGGCAAAGACGGCACCGTCTACTATGGGCGCGGCGCCGATGAGCAGGTAAAGATTGCCTCGATCACCAAGGTCATGACCGCAATCCTAACCGTCGAGAATTGCAAGATGAACGAGAAGGTCACGGTGAGCAACGCCGCAGCCACCGTGGGTAATTCGACCGCCGGCTTGCTCGAAGGCGACGAGCTTACCGTGGAGCAGGCACTGCGCGGCCTGATGATTCCCTCGGGCAACGATGCCGCCATCGTGCTCGCCGAATATGTGGGCAAGAAGATCGACCCTAAGACCAAAGACGCCGAGGCCACATTTGTGAAGGCCATGAACGAGCGCGCTAAGAAGCTCGGCTGCACCGGCACGGTCTTTGAGAACCCACACGGTCTGGACTTTGACGAGTGGGCTGGCGATATGCACTCAACCGCACATGACGTGGCGCTGATGATGCAGGAGGCCATGAAAAACGACACGATTCGCGAGGTCGTAGCGAGCGAGGATTCCTGGATCGAGGTCACGGGCGCCGACGGCACCGACCATTCGCATTCCATGGACACGCATAACTATTTGCTGGGCCAAGATGGCAACATCGGTGGCAAAACCGGCACTACCGACGATGCAGGCTATTGCTTTACGGGTGCCTACAACCGCGATGGCGACGAGATCTACACCGTCGTTTTGAACTCCACCACCACCGACCAGCGCTTTACCGATACCGCAACCCTTGCCAATTGGTACTACGGTCACAAGGTGACGGTCGCAATCGCCAACACGCAGGAAAAGACCGCCAACGGCAATCCGCTTATGGCGCGCATTGGCCAAACCGACTGGACGGATAAGACGATCGACGCCACACTCGCCGATCCCAAGGCGCAAGCGACCGTGTTTTCCCTTGCCGGCGAGGTGACCGAAAAGGTTAGCTACGACGATCTTTCGGGCACGGTGCATGTGGGCGACAAGGTAGGCAGTGTGACGCTCAAGCAGGATGGCACCAAGATTGCCGTCGTGGATTTGGTTGCCGACGAGGAAGGCTCGGGGCCGAATCCCATTGAGTGGATACTCGTGAAGCTCGACCGCCTGGGCCGCCGCATCGACAACCGTCCACTCACGGCAGAAAGCGAGACCGTAGCCAAGGCTCCTGAGGTGTAGGGCCGGAGCGATATCACATCGAACCAAATGAGGCGTCCAACGAGGCGCCTCATTTTTTTGAGGGTTCGAATCCCCAGCTAACGTGGTTCAACTAAAAAAGGGCCCCTTTCGGAACCCTTCTTTAAAGTCTTACTGGCGGAGAGCTGGGGATGTCCGGGCACGCTGCGCATGCCCTCCGGCTTCAAAGCCTGGCGGCTTTTCGCCCACGGGCTACAAATGCTTTCGCGTTTGCTTAACGCCCGTGCCCTCTCGGGTTCGAATCCCCAGCCACCATTCTTGATAATAAAAAAGGGCCCCAAATGGGACCCTTCTTCAAATTCGTACTGGCGGAGAGCTGGGGATTCGAACCCCAGATGCCCTTTTGGGGCATACTCGCTTAGCAGGCGAGCACCTTCGGCCTCTCGGTCAGCTCTCCGTAACAGCCGTTCTATAGTAACCAAACAGCCAAGGATGGGCAAGAGGAAATTTTCTAATTGCCTAGCATCCTTTCCTCCTTGGAAGCTTCGCCTACCCCAGCGAACGGTTGAGGGAGCCGAGCTCGTCGTTGCCCATGGTGCGCCACATTTGGAAGATGCAACCGCGTGCCAGGAAAAAGAAGCCGTTGTCGACCAGTTGCACAGCGGCATCTGCAAGCTGATTCGTCACGGCGGACACTGGCGGCAGCTCGAGTCCAGCCTTGCGGATGGTCTCGACCGCTTCCTCGAACGTCGGAGGCTCGCTGACGCCCATCTCGTTCATAAGGCCCTGCATTTCTTCCAGCGCGCTGCTGCCCGATTCCTCACCGCGCGGCACCAGACGGTAACAAGCCAGCGCCAGGTCGAGCTGATCGCAATTCCAATAGGCAAACGCCAAGCGATAGAACAGGTAGCCGATTGCAGAACGATCGCTGGCAATACGTAGGCCGTGGCGCGCCACCTCGATAATCTCGTCAAAGCGCTCCAGACGCGCAAGCACGTTGATGAGCGCAAAGTGCGATTGCATGGACGAGCGCGCCAGATCGTAAAGATGGCGCACCTCGGGCAGCGCTCGTTCAAAGTCCTCTTGCTCGGCGTAAAAGCTGCAGATCTCGTGCTGGGCAAAGTACAGCGCATCGGGCGCACGAAGGATTCGCACAGAGCGGTCTTCTTCCAACACCGGTAGCACCATGCGCACCAGCTGGTTATCGCAAAACTGCGTTTGAACCGGGCTTGTCGCCAAAAGCTCGGCGACGGCGCACTTAGCCTCCAACTCCTCGACAAGACGGGAAAAGCCTTCAAAAGCACCTGTACGGTCGACTTTTGCCTGCTCGCGCAATTCAACAACACGGGCCACGTATGGGTCGTCGTCCTCTTCCATGACCTCCAGCTCGTCAGCCG
The DNA here is from genome assembly GCA_963589385.1 of Bacteroidaceae bacterium. GTDB lineage: Bacteria > Actinomycetota > Coriobacteriia > Coriobacteriales > Coriobacteriaceae > Collinsella. The sequence continues at coordinate 7,863 of CAVALS010000060.1, read as the reverse complement.
TATCGGCAAGCAGCAGATCGCGCAGCGCCGGCGTCAGCGTGCGATGGTCATCACGCGGACGAGCATGAACCTCCGCAGGCTCAATCGTCTCCGGAGCGGTTGACTCATACGCCTCAAGCACACGCTTGCACGGCATATCGTCCATGTCCATGCTCTCAAGATCCTTGGCGACAGGAACGCAATCGGCCAGATAGGCCGCACGCCCAAAGAAATACGTTGCAACAACGCGCTCGCCCTGCTCACTGTCGGGAGCAGCAATCTGCACATAGCAGCGCGTGATGCAGGTGCCCGCGGCAAAACACGCTGCCGCAAGCGTGAGTGCCACGCGCGCATCGTGCTCCGCGGCCCAGATCGCGCGCGTGTCCTCGTCCAGCTCGCGCCAGGCGTCATCCTGAGCGTCGTATTCACGTTGCGGCATGGCATCAACGACAGACTGCCCAAACCGAACGAGCATAATCCCCTCGGCAACGTTTGCCCGATAGGTATAGTCGAGCCGCGTGACCACGTTGAGCGCCTCAACGATTCGCGCAAAACGCGTGCGCACGTCCCACTCGCCGCCCGGCTGGCACGAAACCGTTCCCGGCTTTGCCCACGGGTTATCGCTCGAGGCCGTATCGAGCAGTCGGGGAACATCGTTGGTCGTCTTAGCGATATGCCACGCATCAAAGAGTGCACAGCCCTCAAGGCTCGGCGAGGATGCCGCGGGGGCCAATCCAGCCCCGATGCGCTCAAGGATGCCGGAAAGGCGGTTGAGACGGCACTCTATTGCAAGCAGCATGTCAATCTCGTCCTGGTCCAGCAGGCTGCGATCAAAGTTGAGATAGAAAAGCTTTGAGCGATCAATGCGAGCCAAGCTCATCTCGGACTTGGCAGCGATGGTGCGCAGGCGGGGCAAGTCAATTTCGCTCATAAGGGCGGCGGTATAACGCTCGATACCGCTCGGATTCTCGGCATGGTCAACGCGGTAAAGCAGCGTCTCGATAGCATCGGGGAGCGGTGCCGTGTTAAAGCCCAAAAACACCTCGACCGGCTCGGGCAACTTTACGAGCTTGATCTTGTCGACAACATTTTGCATACCCTCGTCGAGTCCGCCGGCGCTCGCCGTGCTCGCAATGGCATTTTCGGAGTCAGCGAATATCACGTAGCGCAGGAACATCGATGCCATGAACTCGCCGTAAGGAAGGGCGCGGATCGAATTCCATGTCTCGTGGTCGGATTGCTCGCGCATGGGGCCTTCGGGAGAGCCGGCAGTTTGCGCGCACGCGCGCATTGCACCGTTGGCTTCCCTTACCATAATCTCACCAATACCGGAATCCGACTCGTCAAGGACCAGTTCCATGTCGGGATCGTTGGGCAGCGGAGCCTCGCTGACGGGGCGGTCCACCTTGTACACCTCACCCGAAACGCTTACGTAGCCCAAAAGCGACACATGACTTTTGCCAACGAATTCGACGACATAACAAGATTCATGCTGATCCTCGCCAAAGAGTTTCCAGACCACGCCATATGAGCGTCCCGCAGGCTGCTCGGGCATCGCCGGAAAGCGCTTCTTGGGATCGAGAAACCTGAGCTTGTATGTCGGACGCTCTGCCACGAAATATCACCCTGATCGGTCGTTGAGAGAAGGAGTGGTCGCGGATGGGCCGCGACACCTACTCGGAATCTTACACGAGTCGACAGGAAATCGTCCCTTTGGACGAAAGCACTCAAGCTGGCGCAAAAGAAAAGCCCCCGTTGCCGGGAGCTTTAAAATCAATTGGTGCGGCGTATAGGATTCCGCGCATCCGCTGCGCGGATCCGCACCGGCTTCGCCCGCCTGCCGGCGCGCTCGCCCGCGGGCTAAAAACGCTCCGCGTTTTCTTTACGCCCGCGCCTCGACCGAGGTTCGAATCCATGCGGTGCCTACGTAAAAGAAAAGCCCCCGTCGCCGGGAGCTTTAATCTCAAATGGTGCGGCGTATAGGATTCGAACCTATGACGTTCTGATTCGTAGTCAGACCCTCTATCCAGCTGAGGTAACGCCGCGACTTGTTGATTATTATGCACATGGACTGAATAAAGGTCAAGCGTTTTTCAAAAAAAGTTATTGAATTTGATTTTTACTCATTTTGACCACTTGATGCGATCTTCGACGCATCGCGATATAAGAAAAGCCTCCGTTACCGGAGGCTTTAAAATTCAATTGGTGCGGCGTATAGGATTCCGCGCATCCGCTGCGCGGATCCGCACCGGCTTCGCCCGCCTGCCGGCGCGCTCGCCCGCGGGCTAAAAACGCTCCGCGTTTTCTTTACGCCCGCGCCTCGACCGAGGTTCGAATCCATGCGGTGCCTACGTAAAAGAAAAGCCCCCGTCGCCGGGAGCTTTAATCTCAAATGGTGCGGCGTATAGGATTCGAACCTATGACGTTCTGATTCGTAGTCAGACCCTCTATCCAGCTGAGGTAACGCCGCAACGCACGGATTATTATGCACGTGACCCCTCGATGGGTCAAGCGACAATTTGGAAAAATTTTACGAAGTGATGATTAAGACGCTCGCGCCTCGACCGAGATTCGAATCCATGGGATACCGCCATAAAAGAAAAGCCCCCGTTGCCGGAGGCTTCAAGTTCAATTGGTGCGGCGTATAGGATTCCGCGCATCCGCTGCGCGGATCCGCACCGGCTTCGCCCGCCTGCCGGCGCGCTCGCCCGCGGGCTAAAAACGCTCCGCGTTTTCTTTACGCCCGCGCCTCGACCGAGGTTCGAATCCATGCGGTGCCTACGTAAAAGAAAAGCCCCCGTCGCCGGGAGCTTTAATCTCAAATGGTGCGGCGTATAGGATTCGAACCTATGACGTTCTGATTCGTAGTCAGACCCTCTATCCAGCTGAGGTAACGCCGCAGCGCAAGACATATAAAACCACTTTAGCTTATTGGAGTCAAGCACAATCTCAAACTTTTTTGTGGAACGCAGTTTTGTCATGCTGCTCCGCATATACCGCTGTTCCCCGTACGATCGATTGGCTTTTCGATCACGTCGAACTTGGCATCAAGTTCCCTCAGGAGCGATCTCACCCGCTGGGCACAATCATAATCGGCAAACGAGATGCTCAGCATGCGCGCGACCTGGTTGGAAGTCCCAACTCCATAGAAGTGCTCCAGCGCCACAAGTCCCTCGTGCGTCACAAAGGTCTCGGCCACATGCGGCGACTCCTCAAAGCACCATTGTGTCAACGGACCCTCACTCGTCTGCCGAACCACCAGGCCGCCCATGCCAGACGGCTCACACGTTACAAGCAGGTACTCCCCGCCCTCGTCGCTCTCAAATAAAACCACCCGATTATCAAACAGCTCCATCGCGTCTCCTTTCTCTCGCTCTTATTTAGCAAAAGCATAGCAGGTAGATGGCTGTATACAGAACAGTTGTTCGTGTGTTTTCTATTGAGCTGTCCGCACGGCATGGTATGGACCTGCGCACGAAATAGGGCGCCCCCGAAGGAGCGCCCTTGCATATCCCCTATGCAGCCAAGTTACGCGACCGGCTCGATCTTCTCGAGACCGCCCATGTAAGGACGCAGAACCTCGGGGATCGTGATGGTGCCGTCGGCGTTCTGGTAGTTCTCCAGAATGGCGGCCATGGTGCGGCCGGCCGGCAGGCCGGAACCGTTGAGAGTGTGCAGGTAGCGCGAACCCTTGAAGTTCTCGGGGTCGCGATACTTGATGTTGGCGCGGCGAGCCTGGAAGTCACCGCAGTTGGAGCAGGAGCTGATCTCCTTGTAGGCGTTGTAGCTCGGCAGCCAGACCTCGACGTCGTAGGTCTGACGGGCAGAGAAGCCCAAGTCGCCGGTGCACAGGCTAATCACGCGATACGGAAGGCCCAGCTGCTGCAGCAGGTACTCGGCCTCGGCGGTCATGCTCTCGAGCTCCTCGTCGGACTCCTCCGGCTTAGCGAACTTGACCATCTCGACCTTGTCGAACTCGTGCTGACGGATGATGCCGCGGGTGTCGCGACCGGCGGAACCGGCCTCCTCGCGGAAGCAGGGGGTGAAGGCGGTGTAGCGGCGCGGCAGGGTGTCGGCATCGAGGACCTCGCCGGCGTGCAGGTTGGTGAGCACGACCTCGGCGGTGGGGATCAGGAAGTTGTCGCCCGAGACGTGGTAGGCGTCGTCCTCGAACTTGGGCAGCTGACCCGTGCCAAACATGGTCTGACGCTTGACGACGATGGGCGGCCACCACTCCTTAAAACCACGGCTGGTGTGCGTATCGAGGAAGAAGTTGATGAGGGCGCGCTCAAGACGGGCGCCGGCGCCACCGAGAACGGTGAAGCGGCTGCCGGAGAGCTTGTTGCCGCGCTCGAAGTCGAGGATGTCCAGATCGGTGCCCAGATCCCAGTGCGGCTTAAAGTCGAAGTCGAACTCGCGCGGGGTGCCCCAACGACGGCGCTCAATGTTCTCGTCCTCGTCCTTGCCGTACGGCGTGGCCTCGCAAGGAATGTTGGGCAGGTGAGCCATGAAGTCGTACTGCTCCTGCTCGAGAGCAGTACGGCGCTCGGCCAGACCGTCAATCTTCTCGTTGACGGCGCGCACGGCCTCCTTGGCGGCCTCGGCCTCGTCCTTCTTGCCCTCCTTCATCAGGGCGCCGATCTTCTTGGACTCGGCATTGCGCGTAGCCTGGAGCTCCTCGACCTCGGTGATGACGGCACGGCGCTCGTCGTCGAGCTCAAAGAACTTCTCGCGATCCCAAGACGTCTGGCGGTTAGCCATGGCGACATCGATGGCATCGGGGTTCTCGCGAACAAACTTGATATCAAGCATTAGGTCCTCCGGCGATATACATTCCATTTAGGTTGCAACCTTGTACATGTATGGGCAAGTATATACTTATGAGCGTTTACGACCCAACTCAACTACGCAAGAAGGCACCCAATGGACGCAGTTTTTTCCTTTTTGTTTGGCACCCGCACCGGTTTTGCCATCCTTTTCGCCGGCGGCATCCTGTTATTTGCGATTCTTGCCTTTGTAATGGAGAAGCGTACCCATAAGATGTACGTCGACCGCGGACCCAAGTCCGAGGATGAGGAAGACGGCTTCTGGGACTAACCTGCCAAAAAGGGCCAGGTTTATTTTGGTCGGTTTTATCTGGGCAAACGCAAGCGCCCCGCAACCGGTAACGATCCGGTTGCGGGGCGCTTTTCGCTAAAAGGACAAAACCGCAGAAAATACCTGCCAAAAATAAACCTGTCTTTTTTTGGTCGGTTTTACTGGAGAGTTGCGTCGATTGCCTTGACCAGAGCGCTGCGCATGCCGGCGTCCTCGAGCGCAACGACGCCCTTGATGGTGGCACCACCGGGCGAGCATACGGCATCCTTCATCGCCGCAGGATGCTGGCCAGTTGCAAGCTGCAGCTTTGCCGTACCCAGCACCATCTGGCTCACAATGCGATAGGCATCGGCACGCGGGATACCGTGCTTGACCGCTGCATCGCCCAGGGCCTCGATTGCCATGGCGACAAATGCCGGAGCGCAACCACCCACCGTGCCGCCCACAAACAGCAGGCTCGTATCGAGCTCGACCACCGCACCGAGCTTGCCAAGCAGATCAAGCACCACTGCGCTCTGCTCATCACTAAGCGTGGAAGCCTTCTCACAAGCGATGACGCCCTCGCCCACCGAAACCGGTGTGTTGGGCACCGTCGAGATATGCGCGACGCCCGGCAGGACCTGCTCCCACTTGGCAATGTCCCAGGTCCAGGCAACCGACAGAACGACCTTTTTGGCAAGAGCATCCTTGAGCGGGGCGAATATCTTCTCGATCATGTACGGTTTGACCGCAGCGACCACGATATCGGATGCGGCGACAACCTCGGCGGCATCGTGGCAGGCGACCATGCCGCGTGCCTCGCAGCGCTCAACCAGTGCGTCGTAGCGACCCGCGCAGGCGCACATGTCGCTCGCAGCTACACCGGCAGCGATCCAGCCATCGGCCATAGCGCTCGCCATATTGCCAAAACCGACAAATCCAATCTTCATATCTCATAGTCCTCTCAGACACGCTCTTCAAAACGAAAGTTATTGTCCCACGCCATTGTTTCGTATTGCCGACCTATTTGTGATACGGCTCGCCATGACTGATCTTGCAGGCGCGGTAGATTTGCTCCAGCAGCACCACGCGCGCCAGGTTATGCGGCAAGGTAATGCGTCCAAAGCTGAGCATCTCGTCGGCGCGGGCGCGCACGTCATCGCTCACGCCGTCCGATCCGCCAATCACAAAGGCGATGTCGCTGTTACCACGCAGCATAAGATCATCGAGCCGCGCCGAAAACTCCTCGCTCGAGCGCTCTTTGCCCTCAATGGCCAGCAGGATCACATGCGCTCGAGACGGCAAGGCAGCAAGAATCGCCGCCCCCTCCTTGTCGCGCGCGGCATCCACGCCGCCCGCCTTAGCCGGGTCGATATCGGCCACCTCGCGGATATCAACCTTGGCATAGGCACCCAGGCGCTTGGTGTACTCAGCGCAGGCATCCTTCCAAAAGCGCTCTTTGAGCTTGCCAACACAAACGACGGTGTATTTCACGCGTGTCTACTCCTTTGACTCGTTCTGAACCTTACCGGCAGCCAGCATCTGCTCGAACATAGAGGCCGACTGCGAAAAGTCGCTCGGCAGCACGACCGTCGAGGTTTTACCCGTGCGAGCGAACTCCGTCATCATCTCGGACCACTGCGTAAACATGAACAGTTGGTTGGCCTCGTCATTGCCGACACCCGTCTCCTGGATAATCTCGAGCGAGTCCTTGATGCCCAGCGCAATCGCCTTGCGCTGGTTGGCGATGCCCTCGCCCGCCTTTTCCATAGCCTCAGCCTCGGCGGTCGCCTCGGTGACGCGCTTGATGCGGTCGGCCTCGGCGAGCTCCTGCGCGGCAGCGCGCTTTCGCTGGGCGGCATTGATGTCGTTCATGGAGTTCTCAACCTCGGTCGGCAGTGCGATTTTGGTGATGAGCGTCGACACGAGGGTGAAGCCGTAGGCGGCCATCTGCTCGGAAACGGTAGCGTTGACATCCTTGGCGATGTCATCCTTCTTGGCAAAGACCTCATCGAGTGTGTAGACGGGAATCGAAGAGCGCAGGGCGTCGGTGATGAAGTCACGCATCTGGTCGACGGGCTCCTGCAGCATATAGTAGCTCTTGTAGATGCCCGAATCTGCCGGGCCGGCGCCCATGTCATAGCTCACGTGGTACTGAGCAGAGACCTCAAGGCCGATGGTCACGTTGTCCTGGGTCTTAACGTCGATGCCAAAACCGTTTTTCATGGTGCGCAGACTCACCGTGGCGGCCTTGCGGTCGATCACGGGTACCTTCATGTGGAAGCCCGCATTGACGATGCGATTGAACTTGCCCAGGCGCTCGATGATCACGGCATGCTGTTGTTCAACGACATAGCAGGCGTTGGGAAGCAGCAGCAACAGAATGATGATGGGAATCAAAAGGCTGGTAAGGGCGGCGATGATACCGGACAACAGCATGGTCTCTCCTCTGATAGGCACACGTTGGCACTAGGATACCCGCACGAAGCAGCCACGTGACATCAACAAGAGACCCATAACAAAAAAGCTCCCATTGCTGGGAGCTCTTTCAATCAATGGTGCGGGCGAAAGGACGTCCGCGTATCCGCTGCGCGGATCCGCACCGGCTTCGGCCGCCTGCCGGCGCCCTCGCCAGCTCGCTAAAAACGCTCCGCGTTTTCTTTACGCTCGCTCCTTCACAGGTTCAAGTCCCTGTGATGGGCCCATAAAAAAAGCTCCCATTGCTGGGAGCTCTTTCATTCAATGGTGCGGGCGAAAGGACTTGAACCTTCATGGGGTTGCCCCCATACGGACCTGAACCGTACGCGT
>CAVALS010000059.1:0-3222 GCA_963589385.1 Bacteroidaceae bacterium | reverse complement strand
CTATTTCACCGCACCTTACAGAAGGGAGTGAAAAAAGGCGGGGGCTCCGAGTGGAGTCCTCGCCTTTGTTACAGGGGGCGATGGTATTCGCGTGTTGCGGGATTAGACCAGGCGGGCGTTGATCGTCTTGGCGACCTCGGCGGCGTCGGTGGAACCCTTGACGGTGGCACGGAAGTCCTCGTCCATGAGCGCCTCGGCGACCTTGGACAGGATCTTGAGGTGCGTAGTGCCGGCCTGGGCACCGGGGATGAGCAGGGCGATAGCCACGTTGACGGGAGCGCCGTCCATGGTATCCCAACCGGTCACGCCGGACTCGTCCTTGACGACGATGACGGCAGCCTCGGTAATGGCGTCGGACTTGGCATGCGGGATGGCGAAGCCCTCCATCATGCCCGTGGTGCCCTCGGCCTCGCGGGCCAGGAAGGCGTTCATCACGGCGTCGGCGTCGCTTGCGATACCGGCCTTGACGGCCTGGTTGGAAACGAAGCTCAGAGCCTCGTCACGAGAAGCGAAGTCCTCGGCGACAAAGACATTCTCGACCTTCACGAAGTCGGCAGCCTCGGCCTTGGGGGCCTCGACGGCAGCGGCCTTGGGAGCCTCAACCGGCTTGGCTGCAGGAGCGGCCTTCTGATTCTTCTCGAAGTCGTACTTCTTGAAGGCCACGAACAGGATGCCACCGACCACAGCGCCGATGAGGATCGCGAGGACCCAAAGCGGACCGTTCTCGACAACGGGCAGGACCAGGAAGCCACCGTGAGGCGCCGGATCGTGAACGTTGAACATAATGGTCAGGATCGAAGCGATAGAGGAACCGAGCATCATGATGGGCATGACGGGCCAGATGTTCTTAGTCATGAACGGAATGGCGCCCTCGGTGATGTGGGTGCAACCAAGGATGAGGTTGACGACACCGGCGTCGTGATCCTCCTGGCTGAAGTACTTCTTGCCGACAACGACGGCAAAGGTGGTAATCAGCGGCGGAACGATGCAGGCGGCGGAGACGGCAGCCATGAAGTTGGTGCCGAAGTTGTAGGTATCGGTGCCAACGCCAGCAGCCAGTGCCTCGGTGAGCATAGCGGTACCGGTGACGTAAGCAGCCTTGTTGACCGGGCCGCCCATGTCAAAGGCGCACATGCAGCCAATGGCAAGACCCAAGACAACGGCGCCAGAGGCGGACAGGCCCTTGAGGAAGTCCATCATGGCGGTGTTGATGGCAGCCATGGGGCCAGAAATGCCGAGCATGACCAGACCGACGATGGCGGTCGAGAACAGCGGGTACAGGAAGATAGCCTTGAGGCCGTCCAGATTCTTGGGCAGACCGGCAAAGACCTTCTCGAGCAGCAGGATGACATAACCGGCGAGGAAGCCGCCGACGATGCCGCCCAGGAAGCCGAAGCCCACGCCGGCGCCACCGGCGTCGATCATGCCGGTCTCGGCGTTAACAGGCAGGCCCTGGATGGCGATCATACCGGCAACAAAGCCGGGGACGAGCGCCGGGCGCTTGCCGATGGACTCGGCGATATAGGCGGAAAGCACCGGAACCATGAGGTTCATGGCGATGCCGCCGATGATCTTGAGCATCGCAGCAAAGCTGTTGTAGTCAGACGCCGTCGAATCGAAGGACGTAATGCCCCACAGGAACGAGACAGCGGTCAGAACACCACCAGCAACAACGAAGACCAGCATGTGGCTGACGCCGTTCATGAGGTGCTTGTAGATGACGTGGCCGATGGACTCCTTCTCCTCAACCTCGTCCTCGACATCGGCAGCGGCTGCAACCGTGCTGTCGCCCTTAGCGGCGAGCGCGCGGTCAATCAACTTACCGGCGGCCTCAACGGACAGGGCCTTGGAAACACCAACGGAAACCATGGGCTTACCGGCGAAACGCTCAGCCTGGACATCCTTGTCTGCTGCGACGACGACGGCCTTGGCGCCAGCGATCTCGCTCTTGGTGAGCTCGTTCTCGACACCGACCTGGCCATGAGTCTCGACCTTAATGGTCAGACCGCGCTCGGCAGCTGCCTTCTCCAGCGCCTCCTTCGCCATGAAGGTGTGCGCAATGCCAGTCGGGCAACCGGTCGCGGCGATGATGTCAAACTTAGCCATGTGTCCCTCCTTCTTGAGTACAGCGCCCGCGGGCGCTCCCCTACACGCGCTTCGATGCGCGTTTTTCCACAACTGAAAGATACCAACCTACCGTCCGCGTGAGAAGAGCTAAGGTGCAAATCTCCGGTGAAAGGTTCTTTCATAACCGTAAACGGTAAGTGAAAGTTTACCATCAACACTTGAAACGGCAAGGTGTATCTTGTAATTGAAAATGCCCGTATACTATGGCATTGCAAATCAAGCTAGATTTTCATGCCAACCAGGAGCCATCCATGACCGATAGTAGCAAGAGCGCACTTTCCCTCATTAGCACCCATCAGGGATACAGCGAGTCCGAGCAGCGCATTGTCGACTATATATTGGAGCACCAGTCCGAGGCGCCACGCCTCACGGCCGCTCAGCTCTCGCGCGCCGCCGCCACGTCCGAGGCGACCGTTTCGCGCTTCTGCCGCAAGCTTGGCTTTGGTAGCTTCCGCAGCTTTCAGTTTTCGTTGGCGAGGGATTTGGAAAGCCAGCGTAACGAGGGCCTGACTGACGAGGTCTCGCTGGACAATATGGAGCAGAGCCTCAAGAACATCCTGGCTGCCAAGGTGAGCGAGCTTAATGCGACCATCGACGGGATCGACCACGATACGCTGGCGGCTGTTGTGCATGCCCTTAAGCATGCAGGGGTTATTGAGTTTGCGGCTGTGGGCAATACGAACGCGGTCGCGCTCGATGCGACGTTTAAGTTTTCGCAGCTGGGCCTGCGCTGCATGGCGAGCACCATTAGCGAGACATCAATCGGCTTTGCGCTCACGTTACGCCCGGGTGACGTCATCGTGCTTATCTCAAACTCCGGCAAATCGCGCCGACTGAATCGCATGGCAAAAGCGGCTCGCAACTGCGGCGCAACCGTAGTCGTCATCAGCAGCGACAGTAAATCCCCGCTCGCGCGCCTGGCAGACTACACTTTTAACACCGTCAACCACGAAGCGCTGCTGACAACGGGCGACTTTGCGTTCTCTAAGATCAGCGCCACGATGATCATCGAAGTCATCTACAACTTCCTGCTGCCCGAGATTGAAGACGCGCGTGAGCATATCAGCTACTACGAGGAGCTCATCCAGCCGGATA
>CAVALS010000058.1:0-8889 GCA_963589385.1 Bacteroidaceae bacterium | reverse complement strand
ACGGTATGCCCAAGAGCCAGCGCGTGCTCGAGCTCAACGCCAAGCACCCGGTCTTTGACAAGCTTGTCGCTGCCCAGAAGGCAGGCGACGCCGACAAGATCAAGCAGTACTCCGGTCTGCTCTATGACCAGGCCCTGCTGGTCGAGGGCATTTTGCCCGAGGACCCCGTGGCCTTCGCAGCAGCTGTCTGCAACTTGATGTAGTTCGGGGATACGGCACCGTAACTAGATTAGAACGAGAGTGGATAATCTCCCACTTTTGGCTCGAATGCGGGCTTGAAGTGGGAGATTTTCTACTCTCGTTTCCTTTTGAATGATCCTTTGGGGATGGAGGAAAACGGATCACCGAGGGGTCGGTCTGATCCGGTGACCCGTTTTCCTCCATCCCCAAAGATCAATTATTTGTCGGGGTTGTGGTTTTGTGACCTGCTGAAATTTAGGATACTGTACATCTGTACGTTAACTCATCTTCGTAGTATATTGCTACCCGCAAAACTCAACACCATTGTGCTTTGAGACGTTAAAGCGCCTACTACAATGGTTGTCGATAGTACGATTCGATTTAACGACAGGATGGATGGTCCAAGCGTGAGTCTCGGCAGCAAACTATCCAATGCAAAGGTGTCCTTTGCGATATTTAAGCGCGACATTAAGCGACTGCTTGTGAACCCCGTCGCCCTGGTGGTTACCCTAGGCGTGTGCGTTATTCCCTCGCTGTATGCCTGGTATAACATCGTGGCAAACTGGGATCCGTATGGAAACACCCAAGGCATCAAGATTGCTATCGCCAACAACGATCGAGGCACCCAAAACGACTTGGTGGGTGAGCTCAACGCTGGCGACAAAGTGGTCGACCAGCTCAAGGAGAATCATCAGTTGGGCTGGACGTTCGTCGACTCGACGGCCGATGCCAAGGAGGGCGTCGAGAGCGGCGAGTACTATGCCGCTATCGTGATTCCCAAGAACTTCTCGGATAACCTGGTTTCGATGCTCGACGGCAACTACCATCAGCCCAAGCTCACGTACTACGTCAATGAGAAGAAGAGCGCCATTGCGCCCAAGGTTACCGATACCGGTGCAAACACCATCGAGGAGCAGATCAACTCGGAATTTGTCTCTACGGTAGGCAAGACTGTTGCCGGTATCGCCAAGGATGCCGGTGTCGATTTAAAGGACAAGGCAACCCAGACTCAGGACTCGCTGGCAAGTTCGGTGTCCGAGGCGTCCGACACCTTGGGCGAGGTGCGCGATTCGATTGGCGATATGAATGCCGCCATCGATAAGACGAGTGGCGCTATCGCCTCGGCTGATGCGGCACTTGCCGGCTTGCAAGGCCAGGCACCGTCGCTGACGCAGGCGATCTCCCAGGGCAACGACCTGCTGAGCGAAGCTCGCACCACGGCGGGCAACTCCATCACCTCGCTCTCCAAGGCGCTCTCGGAAGGCAGCCTTGCGCTCACCAAGACGTCGGCCTCTGCGAACGCTGCCATCGGCAAGCTGACGGGCGCGGTTACATCTACGACCACCCGTATCGACAACTCGCTCGAGTCTCTTCAAGCGACGATCGACCACAATAAGGCCGTTATCGGGCACTTGGAGATTCTCGCCAATGACACGTCGACAGGTTCCGAGGAAATTGACGCGCGCATTGTATCGACCATCGATTTGCTTCGAGAGCAGAATGAAAAGCTTCAGAGCATCAAGGACGGTCTGTCCGCGCAGTCGTGCGCCATGGCGAATGACGCAGCGGCTGTTTCGGGTGCCAGTGATGCTATCAATAACGCAATTCATACCGGTGCGACCAACCTTGGCCAAGCCCAGACGGACTTGGGCCAAAACGCGCTGCCGAAGGCCTCGAGCGCGCTCGACTCTTTTGCTGCCGTTTCGGGCGACCTGACCGGTATCGTCTCGGGTATGACACCTACACTTGCAAATGCGCGCGGCACGTTGGCGCAGCTTAGCGCTACGCTCGGCCAGGCCAAGACCACGCTGTCCCAGACCGATTCCTCGCTTGCCAAGGTCCAGGACAAGCTTGCAACCGCCGCCAATGACATCGCGGCGCTGCAGACCTCCGAGTCCATGGGCGAGCTGGCCGATCTGATGGGCGTCGACGTCGATGATGTTGCAGACTTCATGGCATCTCCGGTCGAGCTGACCTCAAAGTCAATTTACCCGGTCAAGAGCTTTGGTTCGGGCATTGCCCCGTTCTATACCAATCTGGCGCTGTGGGTGGGCGGCTACGTGCTTATCGCCATCTACAAGCTCGAGGTCGACCGCGAAGGCATCGGCAGCTTTACCGCGCGCCAAGGCTACTTTGGCCGCTGGTTGCTCATGGTGATCCTGGGCGCGTTGCAGGCCATCATCGTTACGGTAGGCGATCTGGTGATTGGCGTGCAGTGCGTCAGCCCGCTGCTGTTCGTGCTGGGCGGCATCGCCATTTCGTTCACCTACGTCAATATCATCTATGCGCTGTCCACCACGTTTAAGCATATCGGCAAGGCTATCGGCGTCATTCTCGTCATCGTGCAGATCCCGGGTTCGTCGGGCATGTACCCCATCGAGATGATGCCCGGCTTCTTCCAGTGGCTGCACCCGCTGCTGCCCTTTACCTACGGCATCAATCTGCTGCGCGAGACGGTCGGCGGCATGTATTCGTTCAACTACCTGTTTAACCTGTGCATTCTGGGCGTGTTCTTGATCGTGGCGCTCTTTATCGGCCTGCAGCTGCGTCCGCTGCTGCTCAATCTCAACCTTCTCTTTGATAAACAGCTTTCCACGACCGGTATGATGATTTGCGAGTCCAACGACCTGCCGCGCCAGCGCTACTCGCTGCGCACGGCCATGCGCGTCATGCTCGATTCCGATTCGTACCGTCGCGAACTGCTCGATCATGCGGTCGCCTTTGAACATCGCTACCCGTACTACATCAAGGGCGGTTTTGCCGCCGTGGTGGGCGTTCAGGTCCTGCTCTTTGTCCTGTCGACGGTTCTCGATATCGACAATAACGGCAAGATCATCCTGCTTGTCATTTGGATCATCTCGGTTATTGCCATCTGCGGCTGGCTTATCAATATCGAATATATCCGAGCGAGCCTCAATACCCAGATGCGCATCTCGGCGCTTTCGGATGAGGACCTGCGTCGCGAGATGCGCGAACACACGGCCGCCATTCCTGCCGCCCGCCACATGTTTGGCCTCAACGCCAGCGAGCGTGGTGCCAAGGGCGGCGATCAGTCCACGGGCCGCTTGCCGCATATCGGCTCGCACCATAAATCTCAGGGCAGCGACAGCGCAGCCACAAATGATGGAGATACCACCGCGCTTGGCAAGCACTCCAAAGGAGGTGAGGCATAAATGAAGAACATCCTGCATCTGTTTAAGCGCGATGTCCAAAACGTGTCTCGCTCCGTGATCGGCTTGGTTGTCGTGATGGGCCTCATTATCGTACCGTGTCTGTACGCGTGGTTTAACATCGCCGGCAGCTGGGATCCGTACGGCAACACCGGCAATCTTAAGATCGCCGTGGTCAACACCGATGAGGGTTACGAGAGCGATTTGATCCCCGTCGAGGTTAACGTGGGCGAAAACGTGACCGCCACCCTACGCGGCAACGAGAGCTTCGATTGGGTTGTGCTCAACAATCGCGAAAAGGCTATCGAGGGCGTTAAGTCGGGCGCGTACTATGCTGCCGTCGTTATCCCCAAAACGTTTAGCGCTGACATGATGACGCTTTTCTCGACCGACGTGAAGCATGCCGATATCGAGTTCTACGAGAATCAGAAGGCCAACGCCATTGCGCAGATCGTGACCGAGAAGGGTTCGAGCGCCGTCCAGAGCCAGGTTAACAAAACTTTTACCGAGACCATTACGACGATCGGTCTTAAGACGGTGTCCAGCCTGCTCGATTACATGAGCACCGACCAGGTGGGTAACTTTATCGCCAACCTGTCCTCGACGCTCGGCGATTCGATTGAGGACCTGCGAGACGTTCGGGCAAATGCTTCGTCGCTGGCGGTCATTTTGAGCTCCACGTCCGATTCGCTGACGTCGGCGAGCGGCATGCTCAAGCAGACCGGTGCCGTCGATGAGTCGACAAAGCAGCTCATGGAACATGCCAAAAGCGGCATCGATGATTCCAAAGAAGCGCTTAAGGCGGCAAACGATGCCATCGATGCCGCAATCGATGGAAGTGCGGGTTCGTTCGACAATGTGTCTGCCGAGCTCGCGAAGGCGTTCGACACCGCAAACCAGCATGTCGACCTTACGGTGTCCCAACTCAACGATGCCGCTGCGGCCCTCAATGCGCGCGCCAAGGATATCGATGCGATGGCCGATCAGCTCCGCAGCCTTGCCGACCAGGTGAGCGATGAGAATTTGAAGGACGGCCTCAAGTCCGCCGCGACGTCGCTGGGCAGAATCGCCGTTGAGTACCGCAACAATGCCAAGGATCTGGCGGCTACCGCGAAGTCTCTCTCCGATAGCATGGCCGAGGTCAACAACTTGCGTGCCGAGGTCGATCAGGCCATCGCTGATGCCAAGGCCGGCATCGCGGGTGCCAAATCCGATTACGATTCCACGTTCTCGGTTAAGGCCAAGGAGCTCAAGAAGACGGTTTCGGGCATTCTGGACTCGCTTGATGGCATCTCGGGCGACCTGGATAGCGCCGTAGGCGGCCTGACCGACGCATCCGGCTCGTTGGCGAAGGGCCTCTCCAAGGCCGCCAAGCTGGTCAACAAGGCTTCCGATCAGCTAGGTGAAGCGTCCGATAAGATCAGTGCGTTTAAGGATGAGCTCGATGGCGCCCTGATGTCGGACGACCTTGCCACGATCAAGACGATGATTGGCAACGATCCCGAGGGTTTGGCCGTGTCGCTTTCCGGTCCCGTCGCGCTCGATCGCAAACCGGTCTATCCGATCCGCAACTACGGCTCGGCCATGGCGCCGTTCTACACGATTCTGTCGCTCTGGGTCGGCTCGATCGTGCTGGCGGCCATGATGAAGGTGTCGGTTGACGATGAGCTTATCAACGAGCTCATCCCCGTACGCCTACACGAGATCTACCTGGGTCGTTACTTGTTCTTTGGCGGTTTGGCTCTGCTGCAGGCAACGCTCGTGTGCGCGGGCGACATCCTGTTCTTTGGCATCCAGTGCGACAACCCGCTGCAGTTTGTGCTGGCGGGCTGGGTCGCGAGTCTCGTGTTCTCCAATATCGTCTACACGCTTACGGTGTCGTTTGGCGATATCGGCAAGGCGCTCGCCGTTGTGCTGCTGGTCATGCAGGTCGGCGGTTCGGGCGGTACGTTCCCCATCGAGATGACCGGCCCTGTGTTCCAGGCGATCTATCCGTTCCTGCCGTTTACCCATGGCATTAACGCCATGCATGCCGCCATGGCTGGCGCCTACCATATGGAGTACTGGGTTGAGCTGGGCATTCTGGCGAGCTATCTGATTCCGTCGCTGGCCCTGGGCGTCGTCTTCCGCCGTCCGGTCATCAAAGCCAACGACTGGATCATCGAAAAACTGGAGTCAACCAAATTGATTTAGTTCAGACACGTAAACGCTGTCAGAACATCGAGGCCTTCCAGTTTTACACTTTATTATGCTGGATTGCGATGCAACGCCGGTTGTTGCTACAGTAGCGGGGCGTGCCGGGGGTCCGGTGCGCCCCGTTTTTATTTGACCATGAGGCGGCACGCAGCCATACGCGTGCGGACACCACGCCCAGATTGAGTGTGAGGACGTTCCATGGCCCAATACGCTGCCAACGAAATCGAAAACTTGCCCGACAGCCCTGTGGCCCGCGAAGACTTGGGTGCCGGCGGCGCCTCTCGCGGTGCCGGCGCACGCTCGCCGCTGTTCTGGAAGGTCTTGCTGCTTTCGATAGCGGTCATCTGGGGCTATTCCTTCACCACCATGAAGGATGCGCTCGATACCATTCCGGTGTTCGAGCTGCTCTACGTTCGCTTCCTTCCGGCTTCGCTGGTTATGTTCGTCATCTTCCACAAACGCATCATCGCTCATTTCAATGCCCGCAACCTAATCGTCGGGCTTGGCATGGGCGCGCTCATGTGGGGTGCCTACGGTTTGCAGACGATTGGCCTGGCACAGACCACGGCAGGCAAGAGTGCATTTTTGACGGGTACCTATTGCATCCTCGTGCCGTTTGCGAGCTACGTCCTAAGCGGCGAAAAGCTTACCCGTTACAACTTGGGCGCCGCGTTGCTGTGCCTGGCGGGCATTGGCCTGGTGGCGCTCGATAGCGTCGAGTTCAATGTCGGCGATGTCATCACACTGGGCGGCGCGGTCTTCTTTGCCATCCAGATGGCGGTGACCGCCAAGTACGGCCGCAAGATGGACATCAACGTCATCACGTTTTGGATGTTTGTGGGCAACGGCGTGCTGAGCCTGATCTCGTCGCTGTTATTCGAGACCCAAGCGCCGCTGTCCGTGTGGACGCCGAGCTTTATCGGTGTGATGGCGTTTCTATCGGTGGGCTGTACGTGTGTGGCTCTGCTCATCCAAAACGTCGGCCTGGCGCATGTCCCGGCCTCAACGGGCTCGCTGCTCCTTTCGATGGAGTCGCCTTCGGGTGTGCTGTTCTCGGTGCTGCTGATGGGGGAGGCGCTCACCTCGCGCCTGCTCGCCGGCTTCGCGCTCATCTTTCTTTCGATTATCTTGAGCGAGACGCATTTCGATTTTTTGCGTCGAAAGCCGCGTCCGCAATTGTAAACAATTTGTTGCGCCGCCTCCCGGGGCGGCATTTTTTATGCGTCGCCCTTAAAGTAGTACCTTGCACTTTACGCTATCAAAGTGCTTGCTGCAAAAACGTTACTGGAGGGCATCTATGGCACCAGCACTGTCCGATCTTCAACCGCAATCAGCGCCCAAGGCCACCGCGGCGGCGCAGACCGCTATCGGTGACGGTCTTGTTGCAGAAGCTCAGGCTTTTGCAGACGAGCTCGCTGCGTGGCGACACGATTTACATCAGATGCCCGAGCTGGGTAATAGCCTCCCGCAGACCTCTACGTATATCCAAGCGCGCCTGACCGAGATGGACATCCCATTTGCTACGCTCGTCGATGGTTCCTGCGTTGTGGGCCTTGTCGGCGCCGGTGCCGCCGCGGCCCAAGGCAATGGCATCTGCACGAATGAGCAGGCCGGTACGGTCATCATGCTTCGTGGCGACATGGACGCCCTGCCCGTTGCCGAGGAATCCGGCGAGCCCTTTGCATCCACCAACGGCTGCATGCACGCTTGCGGTCACGATATGCACGCGACGGCGCTGCTTGGTGCGGCTCGCCTGCTCAAGGCCCGCGAGGCCGAGCTCGTCGACGCCAATGCCACCGTCAAACTGCTGTTCCAGCCGGGCGAGGAAACCTTTGAGGGTGCCCGCGCCGCCATCGCCGACGGTCTGCTGCAGAACCCGCGTCCTCAGGTCGCCTTTGCCATGCATGTCAATAGCCAGTCGCCGCTCGGCCTGGTGCTCTACGGCAGCCCGGCGCTCTCGGGCGTGTACGGTTTTCGTATCACGCTTCAGGGCAAGGGCGGCCATGGCTCGAGCCCCGAGATTTGCATCGACCCCATCACGGCCGGCGTGCATGTGCATCTGGCGCTTCAGGAGCTTATCGCTCGCGAAGTGCCGGCGGCTAAGGAGGTCGCGCTTACCGTTGGTAAGTTTGCTGGCGGCTTGGCGGCCAACGTCATCCCTGACACCTGCGTGCTCGAGGGAACGCTGCGCGGCTTTGATGTTGAGCTCATGGCTCACCTAAAGACCCGCATCGCGGAGGTCGTAAACGGCGTTGCTGCAACATATCGTACGTCGGCGACCATCGAGACGCTTTCGGATGTTCCCCCGCTCGTACTCGATGACGACATGACCCAGGCGTCGCTTGGCTACGTGGGCGTGGTGCTGCCCAAGGCCGCCTTCCTGCCGCTGTTCCACGCCATGGCGAGCGAGGACTTCGCGCTGATCTCGAGCGAGATCCCGAGTGCGTACTTTACCGTGGGCGCAGCTGTGACCGATACGGACGAGCATTTTGCCCAGCACCATCCCAAGGCACGTTTTAACGATGCCGAGCTGCCGCTCGGTGCTGCGGCCTATACCGCCGTCGCTTTGGGCTATATCGCCGACCACCGGTAGCATCCAACCTTGCCTTTCAAGCCTGCGGGCATGGCCATAAGGCCTATGCCCTTGTCTTTCAAGGCAATCTTGGGCACTACCGGCGCCCGGCGCCGGCTATTCGTTTGTTAAATAAGGAGCAGTATGCCCCAGCAGCGTAAGTTCTTCCCCGGCTGGCTCGTGGTGGCCTCCGGCTTCGTGATCATGGCCACGTGCTACACGATTTTCGTCAACTGCATGAGCCTGTTCCAGCCGCTCATCGTCAGCGACTTGGGAATATCTCTTGCGCAGTACAACATCTCCAATGCGATCTCTACCGTGGTGAGCGTTATCGGATCGCTTGTCATTGGCCATGTTGCCGATAAAGTAAGCGGTCGCGTTTTGGGCTCCCTAACCGTTATCGCTACCTCTGCCGTGCTTGTCAGCATGAGCTTTGTGGGCGAGCTTTGGCAGGTCTACGTGCTCTTTTCTGTTCGTCCCGTTCTGTCCGTGGCCGCCTTGGAAGCCGAATGGATGCTCGTACCATCATTCGGTTTCCAAGGCGGCCACGGGTCTACGAAATGATCTCTTTTCCTCCGTCCCCAAGGGATCGCGTGATCCGAAGGGGGCGGAGGAAAAGGGATCACATACAGCGGCGGCGCGTCTGGCCGAACGAGTCCCCAAACCCTCGTTCGGTCAGGCGCGCCGCCGCGTTGCTGCTTTGTGCCGTATAATGTCCACTACCTATGACGCGATACAAAAGAAAGGTGTTTGCCCATGCAGGCACAGAAG
>CAVALS010000057.1:0-3152 GCA_963589385.1 Bacteroidaceae bacterium | reverse complement strand
TTGTCGCAGCCCCGACCCGCGGTCACGAGCGGGGGCTCCTGTCGTTTCCGTGCCCTCGGATTGGGTCATAGTGTCTGACTTATGCTCAACCTATGGTTCAACCTTGCTTGCTAGATGCGGTCGCTGTTGTGTTATTCTAGAACAGACGTTCGTGAATGATGCGCGGGGCCTTGTCTTGCGCTGTGCTTGTGGCGAGGGGAGGTTGGCTTGGTTATCTTGGGCATCGACCCCGGTTTGGCCCATACGGGTTGGGGGATTATCGAGGAGCGGCGCGGCGAGGTTCGCTGCCGTGCCTATGGCTGCATCGAGACCAGTGCCGGAAGTCCGCTCGCGGTGCGCCTGTCGCATATCGCCCGTGACCTTAAGGATGTCGTCGAGCGTTATCGACCCGACACGGCTGCTGTCGAGAGTATCTACTTTGGCGCCAACGTTCGTTCGGCCATCCCCACGGCGCATGCCCGCGGTGCTGCACTCGTAGCGCTTTCGGAATGCGCGCTCGAGATTGGCGAGTACACGCCCATGCAGATCAAACAGGCTGTGGTGGGCACCGGCGCCGCGGACAAGCGGCAGGTCGCCTACATGGTACGCACTCTAACACAGCTCGACCACGACCCGCATCCCGACCATGCCGCCGATGCCCTGGCCTGCGCCATCTGCCACGTAAACCTCAGCCGCACCCGCGCCCTCACCGGTGGCGAGTTCTATCAACAGAGAGGAACCGGATACTGATGATTTCCCAGCTCCACGGAACGCTTGTCGAGGCCACGATGAGCTCGGCTGTCGTCGATGTGTCGGGCGTTGGCTTTGAGCTCGGCATCTCGGGCAGCACTGCGGTCACGTTGCCGACGCCCGGCGGCGAGGTCCGCCTCTACACGCGCATGCAGGTGCGCGAGGACGCCATGACACTTTTCGGTTTTTCCTCAAAGGATGAGCGCACGATGTTCGACCGGCTCGTGTCCGTTTCGGGCGTTGGCCCGCGCCTGGCGCTTGCCGTGCTTTCCACCTATACCGTGGGGCAGCTGTATTCGCTGGTGATGGCCGAGGACGACAAGGGCATGGCCAAGGTACCCGGTGTGGGCAAAAAGACAGCTCAGCGCCTGATCCTGGAACTCAAGAGCACCTTTGCCAAGGATAAGGGCTTTGTGCCGGTCGACGTGATTCCCGGCCAGGTTGCGATGCCCGTGCCCGCTGCTGCTCCCTCGGCCATCGATGATGCCCGTGCGGCGCTCCTTTCCATGGGCTTTAGCCCGCAGGAGACCGATGTTGCCCTGAGCGGGTATGATGGGCAGAATATGCGTGTCGAGGATCTGCTCGGCGCGGCGCTTAAGCGACTCGGAATGGATGCGTGATGTGGGAAGCCGATGACTCTCAGGACCTGTGGGCGACGCCCGGTAACTCGCCGGCGGCATCCATGGCGCACGGCGAGCGCATGGTGGGCTCGGAGCTGACGGCCGAGGACCTCGATGTCGACCGCACTTTGCGCCCCCAGCGCCTGGACGACTACTGCGGCCAGGAGCACATCAAGCAGAGCCTGCGCGTGTTGATCGAAGCGGCGCAGAACCGTGGCGAGACGCTCGACCACGTGATTTTCTCGGGTCCTCCGGGCCTGGGCAAGACCACGCTGGCCACCGTTATCGCCAACGAGCTGGGCGCTCAGATCAAGACCACGAGTGGCCCCGCCATCGCGCGCACGGGCGACCTGGCGGCCATCCTTACTAACTTGCAGCCGGGTGATGTGCTGTTTATCGACGAGATCCACCGCCTCAACCGTTCGGTCGAGGAGGTCCTGTACCCCGCGATGGAGGACTTTGCGCTCGATATCGTGATCGGCAAGGGTCCGGCGGCGCGCTCGATTCGCCTGGATATTCCTAAGTTTACGCTGGTAGCGGCAACGACCCGCTCAGGCATGTTGACCGGCCCGTTGCGCGACCGCTTTGGCATTTCGTATCGCCTGGATTACTACACGGTCGAGGAGCTCGCGCAGATTGTGACGCGCTCGGCGACTATCCTGGGCGTGACGATCGACCATCCCAGTGCACTCGAGATCGGCTCGCGTTCGCGCGGCACGCCGCGTCTTGCCAACCGCCTGCTCAAGCGCGTGCGCGACTATGCGCAGGTGCGCGGCAACGGTCCCATTGAGCTCGATATCTGCCGTCAGGCACTCGAGTTCTTCGAGATCGACGAGCTCGGTCTGGACTGGATGGATATTCGCATTTTGGAGACGCTCGCCAAGACGTTCTCCGGTCGTGCCGTGGGACTTACGACCCTTGCCAGCGCGGTGGGCGAGGACCCGGGCACGCTCGAGGATGTCTATGAGCCCTATTTGCTGCAATGCGGGTTGATGATTCGTACGCCGCAGGGCCGTCAGGCAACCCTGCGCACCTTTGAGCACCTGGGGATTGAACCTACCGTTTAGGGCGCTTTGTTTTGGCGGGCTGTTGGGCTATCGCTGGGCATCGGGTAAACATATCGCCGTTCATCGGTTATGGGCGTTTTACTATTGCGCGCCCGTGCTATGCTGAATTGGTCTTTTTCTCATTCGGTAACGAAAGGACCGCCCATGCCTACTGACATCGAAATCGCACGTTCCGTCACGCCGCTGCCCATTACCGAGGTGGCTAAGAACGCCGGCGTCGACGTAAAGCACCTGATTCCGTACGGCTTCGACAAGGCTAAGGTTGACTATTCACTGCTCAACGAGCCGACCGATCACCAGGCCAAGCTCGTCCTCGTGACCGCTATCAACCCAACGCCTGCGGGCGAGGGCAAGACCACCACGACCATCGGTCTGGCCGATGGCCTGCGTCGTCGCGGCGTCAAGAGTGCCGTGGCCCTGCGCGAGCCTTCGCTCGGCCCCGTCTTTGGCGTTAAGGGCGGTGCTGCCGGCGGCGGCTGGGCTCAGGTCATCCCCATGGAGGATATCAACCTGCACTTTACCGGCGACTTCCATGCCATCGGTGCTGCCAACAACCTGCTGGCCGCCATGCTCGATAACCACATCCAGCAGGGCAACCAGCTTGGCATCGACGTTAAACGCATCACTTGGAAGCGCGTCGTCGATATGAACGACCGTCAGCTGCGCCACGTCATCGACGGTATTGGCGGTAAGGCCCAGGGCGTGCCGCGCGAGGACGGCTTCGATATCACCGTCG
>CAVALS010000056.1:0-6782 GCA_963589385.1 Bacteroidaceae bacterium | reverse complement strand
CGGCATTCAATTTATCGGTGGTTTCTTTGGAAGCCTCCGCCGCATGGGCGCGAGCGGGCAGGCCAAAAAGAACTGCCGCAGAAGCGGCGCCGAACAGGGCCTTGAGGGCAGTGCGGCGCGAGAGCTCCTGGGAAAGGATGGAATCGCTGTTTGGTGACATATGTACTCCGTTACATGTTTATTTATATGTCGCTCAACTCATACATATTAGCGTACATATGGCGCGTCCCAACGATTTCCACGAACGGCAGGAAACTACAAGGTCAGCGGCTCGTAAGCAAATGTCAAAGATCAGGTTATGCGTACGCAAGCTCTTCTATGAGTACGTTGGCACAATCCTCCGCTTTTCCTACAGCGCACGATTTGGGCGTCCCTGCCTGCGCTATACTCCCCTGAAGAAGTGTTCCTGATTCGATAGGAGACTACATGTCCAAAGCACTCGACCCCAAAGACACCTGTGTCCTCGTTACCGGTGGCGCCGGCTTTATCGGCTCGCACACCGTCGTTCAGCTGCTCGAGGGTGGCTACCAGGTCGTCATCGTCGATGATCTCTCCAACTCCAGCGCCGTCGCCGTCGACCGCGTCAAGACCATCGTGGGCGACGAGGCCGCCAAGAACCTCACCTTCTACGAGGCCAACGTGCTCGACCGCGATGCGATGAACAAGATCTTCGATACCCATCAGATCGACCGCGTCATCCACTTTGCCGGCTTTAAGGCCGTCGGCGAGTCGGTGAGCAAGCCCGTCGAGTACTACCACAACAACATCGAGAACACCCTGGTGCTCATCGACGTCATGCGCAACCATGGCTGCAAGTCCATCATCTTCTCGAGCTCCTCGACCGTCTACGGCGACCCGGACAACCCGCCCGTCACCGAGGAGGATCCTAAGAAGCCCGCGACCAACCCCTATGGTTGGACCAAGTGGATGATCGAGCAGATCCTTATGGACGTCCACACCGCCGACCCCGAGTGGGACGTCGTGCTGCTCCGTTACTTCAACCCCATCGGCGCCCATCCGTCGGGTCTGATCGGCGAGGACCCCAAGGGCATCCCCAACAACCTGGTGCCTTATGTCGCCCAGGTCGCCGTGGGCAAGCTCGAGGCCGTTCAGGTCTTTGGCAACGACTACCCCACCCCCGACGGCACCGGCGTGCGCGACTACATCCACGTGTGCGATCTGGCCTCTGGTCACGTTGCCGCCCTTAACTGGATGAACGGCAAAACCGGCGTCGAGATCTTTAACCTGGGCACCGGCACCGGCACCTCGGTACTCGAGGTCGTCGCCGCCTTCTCCAAGGCTTGTGGCAAGGAGCTGCCCTACGTGATCCGCGAGCGCCGCGCCGGCGACATCGCTGCCAACTGGTGCGATGCCTCCAAGGCCGAGCGCATGATGGGCTGGAAGGCCCAGTACGACATCGCGGACATGTGCCGCGATAGCTGGAACTGGCAGAGCCACAACCCCAACGGCTTCGCCGACGCCGAGTAGCAAAACCTACATACCGCTCTTGCCCCGATCTCACGTTGTGAGGTCGGGGCTTTTTCATGGCATGTAACCATTCGCCGAAAATCGACCAACTTTTTTATCTTGCCTGTACATGTTTAAACAACATGTTTTACAATAGGCGTATCGAATCAGAACATCGGAGGCGGACTGCACACCCATCGGCAGGCCGACCCCACAACAAGAAGGTTGGTGAGCGCATTCATGGAGCGTGCAAGCGGCGTCCTCATGCCCGTCTCATCTCTGCCCGGACCATACGGAATCGGCGGCTTTGGCTGGAATGCCTACGACTTCGTCGATTTTCTCGCCTCGTGCAAACAACATTACTGGCAGATTCTGCCCCTTACGACGACCAGCTATGGCGATTCGCCCTATCAGTCGTTCTCGGCCCGCGCAGGCAACCCCAACTTTATCGACTTTGCCGAGCTTATCGAGGCAGGGTATCTGGAGCAGCGCGATATCGATGGCGTGTATCTGGGATCCGACCCCAGCAATGTCGACTACGGTGCTATCTTTGGCGGCCGCCGTCAGATTCTCGACCGCGCCGCTGAGCGCTTTGCTGCCGACAAGCCGGCCGATTTCGATGACTTTATCCAGGCCAACGAGGACTGGCTCATCCCCTACTGTGAGTTCATGACCGTCAAAGAGGAGTGCGGTCTCAAGGCGTTTTGGGAGTGGCCCGCGGAGCTCCGCACCCGCGGCGAGGCTTCCGCCAAGGTCTGCGCCGACCATCCGGCGCGTATGCTCTACCACCAGATGACGCAGTACTTCTTCGATCGCCAGTGGAGCCGCCTCAAGGCCTATGCCAACGAGCGCGACATTCTCATCATCGGCGACCTGCCCATCTATGTCTCGCGTGACTCCGTCGAGATGTGGGCGACGCCTGAGCTCTTTAAGATCGACGCCGCCGGCAATCCCGTGAGCGTCGCCGGCACGCCGCCCGACCAGTTCTCGGCCACCGGCCAGTACTGGGGCAACCCCATCTACGACTGGGACGCCATGGAGTCCGACGGCTTCTCCTGGTGGGAGGGCCGCATTCGCGCCGCCCTCGACATGTACGACGTCATCCGCCTGGATCACTTCCGCGGCTTCGAGGCCTATTGGGAGGTGCCGTTCTCCTCGCCCGATTCGTCCTACGGTTCGTGGACGCAGGGTCCCGGCCTCAAGTTCTTCAAGACGCTCGAGGAAAAGCTCGGCACGCTGCCCATCATCGCCGAGGACCTGGGCTTCCTCACCCCCGGCGTCATCGACATGCGCGACAACTCGGGCTTCCCCGGCATGAAGATCCTGCAGTTTGCCTTTGAGGGCACCAACTCGTACTACCTGCCGCATAACTACATCGCCAACACCGTCGCCTATGTGGGCACCCACGACAACGAGACGGCGCGCGGTTGGTTTGAGGGAACGGCCACCCCCCGTCAGCGCGAGCAGGCAGCCCTGTACACCCATCAGCAGGCCGGCGAACCCATGGCAGATGCACTCAACCGCACCATCGCCGCCAGCGTGAGCGACACGTGCATCTACACCATGCAGGACCTGCTCAACTTGGGCAACGAGGCGCGCATCAACACCCCTGCCACGCTGGGCGGCAACTGGACCTGGCGCATGCTCGACGGCGCCATCACCCGCGAGCTCGAGCACAAACTCACCGACTGGACCGAGACCTACTTCCGCATCCCGTCGGAAGCCGAAATCGAGCTTCCTCAATAGGAGCTACCGCGCCCAACCCCTCCCCACCGTGCGGACGCGCTTGCTTTTCCCGCGCGAGGCCACCCCAATCCCCTCGCGCGGGCTTCTTATGAATTGCAGACATGAAACAACCCATCACAGGAGAAAACATGCCCCAAATTAACCTCATGGAACTCGCCGAGCAGTCTTTTGGCACCTCGCTCGAGCAGCTCGACGACCGTCGCATTTACAAGCTGCTGGTCAAACTCGTGCAGGAGCGCTCCGCCGCCTGCCCGCTCAACAACGGCAAGAAAAAGCTCTATTACATTTCCGCCGAATTTTTGATCGGCAAGCTGCTCATCAACAACATGATCGACCTTGGCATCTACGACGAGGTTAAGGACCAGCTCACCGCCGCAGGCCACGACCTCAACAAGATCGAGGAGTTCGAGGTCGAGCCGTCGCTCGGCAACGGCGGCCTGGGCCGCCTGGCCGCGTGCTTCCTGGATTCCATCGCCACGCTGGGCTTGACCGGCGATGGCGTGGGCCTCAACTATCACTACGGCCTGTTCCGTCAGCGCTTTGTCGACAACCAGCAGAAGGCCGTCCCCGACGAGTGGCTCGGTGAGCAGGACATCCTAGTCGACGACGACCGCTCCTACACCGTCGAGTTCGGCGATTTTGCCGTTACCTCCAAGCTCGTCAACATCGATGTGCCCGGTTACGGCCAGCCCAACAAGAACCGCCTGCGCCTGTTCGACCTGGCGAGCGTCGACGACGGCCTGGTCCCCGGCAGCTCCATCGACTTCGACAAGACCGAGATCGCCAAGAACCTCACCTTGTTCCTCTACCCCGACGATTCCGACGAGCAGGGCCGCCTACTTCGCATCTACCAGGAATACTTCATGGTAAGCAACGCCGCCCAGCTCCTGATCGACGAGGCCATCGAGCGCGGCAGCAACCTGCACGATCTGGCCGACTACGCCGTGGTCCAAATTAACGACACGCACCCCACCATGGTCATCCCCGAGCTCATTCGCTTGCTCACCACCGAGCACGACATCGAGTTTGACGAGGCCGTGACCATCGTACGCTCCATGGTCGCCTACACTAACCACACGATTCTTGCCGAGGCGCTCGAGAAGTGGCCGCTCGTCAGCCTGCAGAAGGTCTCCCCTGCCATCGCCGACATTATCGTCAAGCTCGATGAGATCGCGAAGGCCGAGCACGATGACCCGCGCGTCGCCATCATCGACGAACACGATACCGTCCACATGGCCCACATGGACATCCACCTTGGCTTCTCCATCAACGGCGTAGCCGCCCTCCACACCAAGATCCTGGAGGACACCGAGCTTCATCCGTTCTACGAGATCTATCCCAAGAAGTTCTCCAACAAGACCAACGGCATCACCTTCCGCCGCTGGATCCATGGGGCCAACCCCGCGCTCGCCAGCCTGCTCGACGATGTGATCGGCACCGACTGGCGCAGCACCGGCGATCTGAGCAAACTCGCCAAGTTCGCCGACGACAAGGACGTTCTTGAGCGCCTGGCCGCCACCAAGGTCGAGGCCAAGGCCATCATGCGCCAGTTCATGGCGCTCGAGCAGGGCGTGACCATTCCCTCCAACGCCATCATCGACGTCCAGGTCAAGCGCATCCACGAGTACAAGCGCCAGCAGATGCTCGCGCTCTACATCATCTGGAAGTACCTCGATATCAAGAACGGCAACAGACCTAAGCACCCCGTCACCATCATCTTTGGCGGCAAGGCGGCGCCTGCCTACACTATCGCGCAGGACATCATCCATCTGATCCTGACGCTGTCGCAGTGGATTGCAAACGACCCCGACGTGGCTCCCTACCTGCAGGTTGTCATGATCGAGAACTACAACGTCACCGCCGCCGAGCGCGTGATCCCCGCCGCTGACATCTCCGAGCAGATCAGCCTGGCCTCCAAGGAGGCGAGCGGCACCTCCAACATGAAGTTCATGCTCAACGGCGCCCTAACCCTGTGCACGCTCGACGGCGCCAACGTGGAGATTGCCGAGCTCGTGGGCGACGAGAACATCTATACCTTTGGTGCCTCTTCCAAACAGGTCGAGCAGCTCTACGCCGACGGCACCTACAACGCCGGTGCGCTCTACCGCAAGCCCGGCATTAAACTGCTGGTGGACTTCATCACCAACCCGGCCTTTATGGCGACCGGCAATGCCGAGCGCCTGCAGCGCCTGCACGATGACATTAAGGGCAAGGACTGGTTTATGGCCCTGCTCGACATTGAGGAGTACATCCAGACCAAGGAGCGCGTGTTGGCCGACTACGAGGACCAGGACGCCTGGATGCGCAAGACGCTCATCAATATCGCCAACGCCGGCACCTTCTCGTCCGACCGCACCATCTCCCAGTACAACGACGAGATCTGGCACCTGAACTAATTTCGCCTCCCTTACCCATCCTCTTGAGAAACGGAGTCGTGGCGACACGGCTCCGTTTTTTTGTGCCCACACGTTACCCTGCGACCCGACTCGACCAAACAATCTCGATCTGTAACAACTACTCGGTAAAAACGGTCCCAGCTGTTACAGATTGAGACATACCGGCCCCTCCCCTTGGGTTTATCTCAATCTGTAACATCTAGCAGCTGAAATTCACCTTCGGTGTTACAGATTTAGATGAAATGGTTAGCTCAGCGGAACCGTCTCGATCTGTAGCATCTAACGTCCGAAATCGGCCCTACCTGTTACAGATCGAGACAAACGACCGGTCAGACAATCCCAACACAAAGAAAGGCTCCCCTCTCGCCCAGTGGACGGGAGGGGAGCCTTATATGTGACCGCGGCAAAAGGATGGCAATACCGCAGTCGCCCAAAGGGAGGGCCCGGATGCACCAGGCCTAGATAAGGTTCTTGCCAGAGACCTTATCGAAGAGGTGGGTCGCGTTCTTCTCGAACTTGAACCAGATGGGGTCGCCCGCCTTGAGCGCGCCCTTGGCCTCGAGGTCGACAACGGGAATGATCAGGACGAACTGGCCATCGGGAGCGGTCACGTGGACATGCTCGGTCGAACCCATGAGCTCGGTCACCTCGACGGTACCCTGGAGCGCGCCCTCCTCGTCCTTGTCGGCTAGCAGGATCTGCTCGGGACGCACGCCGGCCGTGATCTCCTTCACGTCGCCGCCGTCCCAGTTGAGGGCAAGCTGAGCGCAAGTCTCGGGGGCGAGCGCCACGTTCATATCCTCGGTCTTGACGGTAAAACCGTTGCCCGAGCGCACCAGCTGGGCATCGAAGAAGTTCATCTGCGGCACACCGATAAAGCCGGCGACGAAGATGTTCGCGGGATGGTTGAAGACCTCCTGCGGGGTGGCAATCTGCTGTACGACGCCGTCCTTCATGACCACGATGCGATCGCCGAGGGTCATGGCCTCGGTCTGGTCGTGGGTGACGTAGATGAACGTGCCCTTGATCTCGTGGCGTAGCTTGATGAGCTCGGCACGCATCTGGTTACGCAGCTTGGCGTCCAGGTTGGACAGCGGCTCGTCCATCAGGAAGACCTTAGGATCACGCACGATGGCGCGGCCGATGGCGACACGCTGGCGCTGGCCGCCGGAG
>CAVALS010000055.1:0-2474 GCA_963589385.1 Bacteroidaceae bacterium | reverse complement strand
CGGATGACGCGCACGCCCACGATGTTTTCGCGCAGCACCACGTTCATGCGGTCGATAAAGCTCTGCAAGCGCATAAAGATCGGAGCCGCGTTGGCAACCGTAAAGACCGCCGCCACCAGCACAATCGCAACGACTACGCCCAGAAGTGTGCCCATGGCAGGATCGATAAACCAGGCGAAGATGATGCCCGCCACAGCCAAGAACGGCACCGGCAGCACCAGCTGAATGGTCTGCAGAATCGCCTGCTGAATCACGTTGATGTCGTTGAGCGAGCGCGTGATCATCGATCCGGTGCCAAAGCGCTCAAAATCGCTGGCCGCGAGCTCGAGCGATTTGTCGTACACGGCATTGCGGATATCGCAAGCCACGTTGGCGGCCAGGCGCGCCGAAAGATAGCAGCCCAGCACCGTGCCGCCGCTAGCCATGCTGGTCGCGATAAACATGTATAGGCCGTTGCGTAAAATGTAGTCGACATCGCCCGTGGTAATACCGGTGTTGACCATGTTCGCCAGCATCGTGGGAACCAACAGCGTACCGACGTTATCCACCAGCAGCACCAGCAGTGTCACTGCGACAAGCCCTCGATATGGCTTCAAAAACCTCATTAACAGTCGCACGACTCCCCCTCACGTCGATCTTGCATCTGGCTTGCGGCTGCCACCTGCTGTTTAAATGTCTCGCACTCGTCGCCGAGCACCTGAGAGAATTTGCCGATCAAGCGCATAATCTCGCGCTGCTCACATGGCTCAAGCGCGCCAAAGGCTCGCTGCTCGGCCTTGAGTGCCGGCAGCGCATAACGCTCGGCAAATCGCCTGCCCTCTTCGGTCAGGCTCACAACCTTGTTCTTACGACTGCCTTCGGCAAACTCCAACGTTGCGAAGCCCCGCGCCGTCAAGGTTTTAATTGCCGAATTGATGGTCTGCTTGCTGTAGAACCATTCGCTTGTCAGACGGCTTACGGCAATACTGCCGCCCGCCGTGCTGGTATCGACGAGCATCCAGTAAGCGCAGTCCGAAAGGCCGCAGGCACGCGAGAACTCCGAATAGATATGGTCGAGTCCATTGAGCAACCGGTCGAAGTCGACCAGTTTAACCGCACCATTCATCTATCCCACCATTCGATTGTCCGATTTTTGACCAATTTTATGTCTCTAGATTAGTCCGAGTTTTGACTATCGTCAACAGCCTCTCCGCAAATGCGTGCACTTTTATGGCCTATCGACAGAAAAAGACCGCCGGCGCGGGGGCGGCGCCAGCGGTCACGTGAAAATCGGGTTTTATTGCCTGTTAAGCGGCGACGGCCTCATAGACCGTAGCGCCCGAGAAGCTGTCATGCAGGCTCTTGCCGGCAATCCACGGCAGCTCGACGACCTCGCAGACCGTGTTGACCAACTCAGAACAGTCAGTAAAGTGGCCCTTGTCGTTGAGGGCCTCGCAATCCTGAACACGCCAATAGCCATCGGTGTGCGTGATGTAGTACTCGTGATCGTTGATCGACACGAAAGCGCGCGTCTTGGAACGCAGCAGCTTCAGAAATCCTTCGAAATCGGTCTCGACGACATCTCCAGCCTGGAACATGATGTTACCTCCTGGCCCGGCGCCACCACGGCGCATTGATAAACGTTGGTACTCCTTTAGTAAAACCTTTATCAGAGGTTATGCGTTCGTCATTTAGGCAAGTGGTAAAAAACCGCAGGGTAGACGGGATAAAACGTTTAACCATCCCATTTGTTTGTCACATTCTGAAGGTACTTTTATGCAAACCTACTTTCCCAATTGGAATCTATCCTTTTGGCCGGGCAATTGACCGTCTATCGTTTGAGCCCGACGGGTATGAACGGGGCATCTGCAACGCCACCGCAAGGAGACACCATGGAGACTATCGAAGCACTCATTCACCGCCGCAGCTGCCGCAACTACAGCGATCGTCCCGTCGAGGCCGAAAAGCTTGCACGTATTATCGAAGCCGGCCAATATGCACCGAGCGGCATGGGCCGCCAGCCGGTGACGTTTGTCGCCGTCACCGACCCCGCGACCGTCGAGCGTCTCTCGCAGCTCAACGCGCAAGTCATGGGCAGCAACAGCGACCCCTTCTATGGCGCCAAGACCGTTGTGGTGGTGCTGGTTGACCGCAGCGTGCCCACACATCTGGAAGACGGCTCGCTCGCCATGGGCAACTTGCTCAACGCCGCTTATGCGCTGGGTGTCGATTCGTGCTGGATTCACCGCGCGCATGAGGTCTTTGACTCGGGCGAGGGCCTGGAGCTGCTGGCCAGCTGGGGCCTGCCCGCCGACGGCAGTCTGCGCGGCGTCGGTCACTGCATTCTGGGCTATGCCGAGGACACGCTACCCGAGCCCAAACCCCGCCGCGACAACGTGGTATACGTCAAGTAGCGCAGGAGTGTCCCAAACTGCCGGCAGGGGACTGCGGACAAAAAGTTGGACCATCAGGTCCGGTTTGGAGTCCGCATGACA
>CAVALS010000054.1:0-5305 GCA_963589385.1 Bacteroidaceae bacterium | reverse complement strand
TCGGGCCAGACGTTGCCGGCACCGGAGTACTCGACACAGGTCTGGCAGGTAATGGTAAAACCACCGGGAACCGGCAGGCCGATGCGGCTCATCTCGGCAAGGTTTGCGCCCTTGCCGCCAAGCACGAAGTTCATGGACTTGTCGCCCTCGGTGACACAGGTGCCCTGGGCGTCGGTTCCAAAACGGTAAACCCTCTTGCAATCGCTCACGATACTTCCCCTTCCATGCGCTCTCGCGCACGACCGTGGTAACGAATCGACCCGCCGGATGCGGGCCGTGAGGGTACTATACGGCGGGCATTGAGCGGGCTTGCGCAGAGGACGCGGGGGTTGGTAAACGTGGTAAATTTGGCGGTAAACGGTAGGTAAAGTTGGTTACCTTATGAAGATACCACTACAAGAAAATACAGGTCAGATGCAATGTTTTTGCTAAATCGCTTTACCAATTCAGACTTTTTAGCCACTTCGATGATTTTTCTGGGACAGGGGATTAAAAAATCATTGAGTACCTAATGATTTTTTAATCCCCGTCCCAGAAAAATCATCTCAGGTACCGCTGTTGGGCTCGACGGGCGGCGCGGCGGGCACGGGCTTCTTGGATTTCCTCCAAGTGGCTAATGATCTCGGCAGCGCTCTCCTCGATGGCCTTGCCGTCGGTACGCACCACAAAGCAGCCTAGCCGCTTCATGAGGGAACGGGCTTCCTCGAGCTCGCTGCGCACGCTCTCGGGCTCGGCATAGGAGCCGGCAACGGCACGAGCGTAGTCATCGCCCAAGCGGCTATCGCGAATTTCGGAAATCACATCGACGGTCGAAATCAGGCCGAACAGGCGCATCGGGTCGACCTCGTAAATCGACTTGGGCGGCTCCATGCCATGCGCCAGTGGGACATTGGCGACCTTGTAGCCCTGATAGGCCAAATACATCGACAGCGGCGTCTTGGACGTGCGCGATACGCCCAGCAGCACGATATCGGCACCCGACAAATCGTCGCAACCGCGGCCGTCATCATGCTCGACAAAATACTCCATGGCCTCGATGCGATGGAAATAGCGGTCATCGGTCCTGTGAATCACGCCGGCAACGCCCTTGGGCGGCACACCGATAAGCGACGATAGCACGGCGAGCGTAGGGCCAATCAGGTCGACTGAACGAATATGCAGCATGCCCAGGTAATCGAGCACACGGGCGCGAAGCGCCGGATCGACAATGGTATGGAACACGGCAATATCGCGATGGTCTGCATCGACACGCGGGCCCACAAACGATTTAACCTGCTCCACAGAGTTCACCTTGGGCAGGCGCAAGAGACGAAAAGCCCCTTCATCAAATTGCCCGGACGCCGCAAGCACCACCTCACAAGCAGTATCGCCGAGCGAGTCGGAGATAACGATAACGGTGGGACGAGCGGTGACCGGGCAATCCATGCGGGGCTCCTTTTGCGCTTACACGCAGGCTGGCTTACTTTTTGCGGGCAAGCTCACCGATGTTGGCAATGCCGGAGAAAACGGCCTCGAAGCGGTTGAGCAGCTTAAGGCGATTATCGCGGAGCTGCTCGTCCTTGTCCATGACCATAACCTCGTCGAAGAAACGGTCGATGGGCGCACGCAGGGCGGCGAGGGCGGCAAATGCGGCCGGGTAATCCTCGGCAGCGAGGTCGGCATCTACAGCGGTCTGAGCGGCCTCGGAGGCATCGGCAAGCGCGAGCTCGACCTCGCCCATCAGGCTGCGGTCGTACTCCACGCCCAGCTCGGGCTTGGAGATATGCGCGGCGCGAGCATAGGCGGTCGCAAGGTTGTCGAACGTCTCGGCGTCGTTCTTGCGGGCCTCGTCGAGGGCGGCGCAGCGGGCGAAGAAGACGGAAGGGGCGATGATGTGCACCGCAGAGACGGCGGCAACGGTATCGGCCGGAATCTTCTCGTCGCGGGCCATGCTCACCAGGCGGCCGTGGAAGAAGTCACGAACCTGCTGGGCGACCTCAGCGGCGTCGAACTCAATGCCCTGCTCGCTATAGAGCTCGAGCGCAAAGTCGATGAGCGATGTGGGGTCGATCGGCAGACGGTCGCGCAGGATGTTGATGATGCCGATAGCGGCACGACGCAGCGCGTAGGGGTCGGAGGAGCCGGTCGGGGGCTCGCCGATGGCAAAGATACCGGCGATGGTATCAAGCTTGTCGGCGCAGGCCACGATGCAGCCAGCGGTGCCCTCGGGCAGCTCGTCACCGGCAAAGCGGGGACGATAATGATCGCGAATGGCGTGGGCGACCTCGTCGTTCTCCCCCATCGCGGTGGCGTAGTAACCGCCCATCACGCCCTGCTGGCTCGTGAACTCGACGACGGCGTTGGATACCAAGTCGGCCTTGCACAGGTGAGCGGCGCGAGCGGCATCGGCGGCCAGGCGGGCGCCCAGATGGGCCTCGCGAGCGATGGCAAGCGCGAGCTGCTCGATGCGCTCGGACTTGGCGAGCACGCTACCGAGCTTCTCCTGGAAGGCAACCTTGGCCAGACGCTCACGGAACTCGTCGAGGGAGATCTTCAGGTCCTCCTCGTAGAAGAACTTTGCGTCGTCCAGACGGGCGCGCACGACGCGCTCGTTGCCGTCGATCACGCGCTCGGCGTTCTCGGGCTTGCTGTTGGAGACGACCACGAACTCACGCGTGAGCTTGCCCTCGCCGTCATAGATCGGGAAGTAGCGCTGGTTGGTGAGCATGGACTCGCAGATGATCTCGTGCGGGACCTTGAGGAACTCCTCATCGAAGGTACCGACGAGCACCGTCGGCCACTCGCAGAGGTTGATGACCTCCTCAAAGACCTTCTTGGGCGTATCGACATGACAGCCGGGACGGGCAGCCTCGACCTCGGCGATACCGGCAAGGATGGCCTCGCGACGGCGCTCGGCAGAAAGCACGCCGGCGTCCTCGAGCACCTGCTCGTAGACGGCGGGGCTGGCGACCACATGGTCACCGGGGCCAAGCACGCGATGACCACGCGTGGTGTTGCCACTCGTCACGTCGGCAAACGACACGGGCACAACGTCCTCGCCCAGAAGGCAGCAGATCCAGCGGACCGGACGAACAAAGGTCGCATGCTCGTGACCCCAGCGCTGAGAGCGGTAGTTGGGCCACTGCAGGCCAGCGATAGTCTTCTCGCACAGGGCCGTCAGGATCGGGGTGGCCGGGGCGGAGGGAATATTCTTCTCGGCGAACACATACTCGCGACCGTCGGTGTCCTCGCGACGGACCAGATCCTCGGCAGCCACACCGCACTTGCGGGCGAAGCCCTGGGCGGCCTTGGTGGCGTTACCGTCGGCATCGAAGGCGATGTTGGCCGCGGGGCCGCGCTTGACCTCGTGAACCTCGTCGGTCGCGGTGGCGACGTCGGCAACGAGCGCAGCCAGGCGGCGCGGGCTCGAGATCACGCGGACCTCGCCGTGGGCCAGACCGGCCTCGTCGAGACCCTTGGCGATCATGGTGCCAAGCTGCTTGACGGCATTGTTCAGCGGTGCGGAGGGCATTTCTTCCGTACCGATCTCAAACAGGAAATCCTTAGCGTCTGCCATGGCTTACGCCACCTCGCCTTCCTGATCGGCATTCTCGTTGACTCCGGCGACCTCGGCCATGTAGGCCTCGCAGCACGCCTTGGCGACGGCGCGGACGC
The DNA here is from genome assembly GCA_963589385.1 of Bacteroidaceae bacterium. Lineage (GTDB taxonomy): Bacteria > Actinomycetota > Coriobacteriia > Coriobacteriales > Coriobacteriaceae > Collinsella. The sequence continues at coordinate 1,651 of CAVALS010000054.1, read as the reverse complement.
GCAGGATGTAGTTGGCACGCTCGACCGCGGACAGGGCGCCGCGAGCATCGAGCAGGTTGAAAGCGTGGCTGCACTTCATGACGCAGTCATATGCCGGCAGCGGCAGCTTGCGCTCCAGGCAGGAATGGCACTCGGCCTCGTAGTCGTCAAACTTCTGACGCATCATCTCGACGTTGGCGACCTCAAAGTTATAGGCACTGAACTCGCGCTCGTTCTCGAGGAACACGTCGCCATAGGTCATGGGCGTGCCGTCGGGCAGGTAGCTCCACACCAGGTCGTAGACCGAATTAACGCCCTGGGCGTACATGGCGATACGCTCCAGGCCGTAGGTGATCTCGACGGGCACGGGGTCGACCTCGATACCGCCCACCTGCTGGAAGTACGTAAACTGCGTGACCTCCATACCGTTAAGCCAGACCTCCCAGCCAAGGCCCCAGGCGCCCAAGGTCGGGCTCTCCCAGTCGTCCTCGACAAAGCGGACGTCATGGTCGTTGGGGTCCAGACCGATAGCGGCAAGAGACCCCAGGTAGAGCTCCTGGGCGTTAACCGGAGAAGGCTTGATGAGCACCTGGAACTGATAGTAGTGCTGCATGCGGTTGGGGTTCTCGCCGTAGCGGCCGTCGGCGGGACGGCGGCAGGGCTGCGCATAGCAGGTGCGCCACTCGGCGGGACCGAGCGAGCGCAGCGTGGTCGCGGTATGGAAGGTACCGGCACCGACCTCGGAGTCATAGGGCTGCATAATGACGCAGCCCTGCTCGCCCCAGTACTGCTGGAGGCGCAGGATGATGTCTTGGAAGGAAAGCGATGAAGCGTTCATGCCTCTAATATCCCCTCGTCGAAACGATTACACGGTTAGGTACTGTACTATAGCGGTTTTTAGTCGATAGCGCCGATGCGGTTGAGCGGCCAGTAGCGCACAAGCGCCACAGCGATCAAATCAGAGCGATCGACGGGACCAAAGTAGCGTGAGTCGGCAGAGTTTTCGCGGTTGTCGCCCATCACCCACACGCACCCGTCGGGAACGGTGTAGGGATAGCTTACCTGAGCACCGGGCGCTTGGACCGAAAGTGGCCAGCTCATGCCCGTCGTATAGTCCTCGTCGAGCGCTTGGCCGTCAACGACCACCTTGCCATCCTGCAGGTCGACCGTCTGGCCGGCCGTGGCAATAACACGCTTGACAAGAACATCATGCTCGGAGGTGCCATCGGGATTGTGAAACACCACGATATCGCCCTGCTTGACGGGCTGACCGAGCTCGAGGCTCACCTTTTGTGCCAGGATCTGGTCGCCAATCTCGATCGTGGACTCCATGGAGCCGGTGGGCACCACAAAGGGCTCGACCACAAACGAGCGAATCAAGAAGGTGACGACCAATGCGATCGCGATGACCGCGATCCACTCAAAAGCGCCCCTCAACGCGGAATGCTGCGATGGAACCATTCTCACTCCTCGCTCTGCGAATACGAAGCGTCCAAAATCTCCTGCGCGTACGCACGCTCCTGGGGCGTAAGGCGCGCCGTCTCGATCAGATCGGGACGCCAGCGGCAGGTGCGCTCGATGGCATTCTTACGGCGCCAGGCGTCAACCTTGGCATGGTCACCGCTCACGAGCACCGGCGGCACGCCCTCGCCGTTGAATTCGGCAGGGCGGG
>CAVALS010000053.1:0-8459 GCA_963589385.1 Bacteroidaceae bacterium | reverse complement strand
TCTTTTGCAGCGCGACTTCGTAGCTGTTCTCGTTTGGCATGATTGCTCCTAACGTTCGTTCGCAGGTTTTGATGATAACGCGTTTATTGGAGGGGCGGGGCGTAAGTAGGCGAGGGGCGGGAGAGGGGTGGCTTGTGCGATGGGCGCGGCGTGGCCGCGCTTGGCCAACGGTGCCTTGGCACATCCTCGGCAGCTTGCTCTAGAGCTTGTGGTGGCGCTCTTCTTTGCGCTCCTCGGCTGCCTGCTCCTCCTGCTTAAAAGCGGGGTCGTCGGGGGTGACCAGCTCGTCCTCGTGCGTGCGCTTGTTGTAATGGTGGCGTAGCACGGGTTCAAACAGGTGTAGGTGCTTGGCGAAGGCAGCCGAGCCAATGGCGAGCACGGTAAAAATGAGCACGCGCATGGGCACCTCGACCTGATTGATGGCGGCGGCGCCGGCCGAAAGCATAATGCACCAGGCATAGATGAGCAGCACAGCCTGTTTTTGGTTGTAGCCTTCTTGGATCAGGCGGTGGTGGATGTGGCCCTTGTCGGCCTGCCCGATGCTAATGTGGGCGCGCTTGCGGCGCACAATGGCGCTAAACGTGTCGATGATGGGCACACCGGCAACGATGAGCGGGATGATAAGCGAGGTGAGTGCGGCGGTGCGGCTCACGTTGAGCAGCGAGATGGAGCCCAGCGCAAAGCCCAGAAGCAACGACCCCGAGTCGCCCAAGAAGATACTTGCGGGGTTGAAGTTGTAGCGCAAAAAGGCCAGACAGGCGCCAAAGAGCGCAATGGAGAGCGCGGCGGCGTCGATGCGGCCCGAGAGAACAGCCATCGAAAACATGGTGAACGATGCGATGCCGCAGATGCCCGTGGCCAAGCCGTCGAGGCCGTCGATGAGGTTAATGATGTTGGTGAATGCCACCAGATAGATCACGGTAATGGGGTAGGCGAGCCATCCGAGCATGATCTCGCCGGGAGCAAACGGGTTGACGATGACGCCGATCCGCAGGCCGCCCATGCAGGCGATAAGCGCGGCGAGGACCTGTCCGGCCAGCTTTTGCTTGGGCGTGAGCTGGAAGACGTCGTCGATGGCGCCGGTCGCAAAGATAACGGTAAAAGAAAGCGCAAGTATGGGGTAGCTGATGTGCAGACGGGGGTGGGGCACCAAAACGGGCGGCCAACCCAGGTACCAGGTGCCTAGGATTTGCACAGTGCAGGCGACGACCAGGCCCAAAAACACCGCCGTTCCGCCCAAACGCGGGATGGGCTTGGTGTTGATGCGGCGCTTAGAAGGATAGTCGACGGCGTCGAGCTTGATTGCCAGGCGCTTGACCAGGGGTACCGTGAGGAAGGTCGTGATAAAGGCCGCCGCTGCCACGCATAGGTACGGTATGTAGCTCGGGGATGAAGCCATGAATCTAAAAACCGCCAAGCGTCGAAGGAAAAGGTCAGAAGAACGCCATGCGCAAAGGGCATAGCCGAACCATAATACTCGACCAAGGGGGGTGCATGGAATTGCACGCAGCGATAATCACGCGCTTACCAGATATTGGGATGTTGTCGATGGCTTGTCGGGATGCCGGCGGGGATCCATATGGACTGTAATGGTGATTTTCGGCAAAAGAAAACCACCCCCCACGTTACGAAAATGAACCCACCTAAAACAGGTGGGTGCCCTCATCGACTGTTCCAGCGTCCTTAACAACGAAGGATACCTGTACTAGGTACGACTGTGTGGGCTCCCTAAATAAACGCGACGGTTCACCCAGTTGCTCCGCGGGGGGCGGAATACCTACATCATAAAGCGGCACTTTATCGATTCCAGTCTTGACATTACAAAAATCGTGTCGGACGATTACGGCGCCTTGGGCTCGAGCCGTCTGTGCGGTTGGTCCCTTTACGTTTGAGCTGCTGAATCGTTGTTTTGGAGCATGTTTTTATGCCGACGTCGTTGACCGAACTTTTTTCGCCCGCCTGCCATTTGTGTCCGCGCCGTTGCGGTGCGGCGCGCGATGAGGGCGCGCACGGCGTCTGCGGTGCTAACGACACGCTCAAGGTGGCCCGCGCCGCGCTTCATATGTGGGAGGAGCCGCCTATCTCGGGCGAGGCCGGTTCGGGCACGATCTTCTTTAGCGGCTGCTCGCTCAAATGTATCTACTGCCAGAACCACGAGATCTCGACCGGCAATTTTGGCCTTGAGATTTCGCCTGAGCGCCTGGTCGAGATTATGCTGGAACTGCAGGACCAGGGTGCCAACAACATCAATTTGGTGACGGCGACGCACTATGCGCACCTGTTGCCTGCCGCGATTGCCGCGGCACGGGCGCGCGGACTGGTTATCCCAATCGTCTACAACACGAGTGGTTACGAGCGCGCGAGTGCCGTGGCGGCGCTGGGCGACCTGGTCGATGTGTGGCTCACCGACTTTAAATATGCCGATGCCGGGCTTGCGCAGTCGCTCTCCCATATAAAGGATTACCCGCGTGTGGCCGTGTCGGGTCTGGCCCAGATGGCGCGCGAGATCGAGCGCCGCGGGGGAGAGTTGGTGGACGAGGACGGGCTTATGAAGCGTGGCATGATCGTGCGTCACCTGGTGCTTCCGGGGCATGCAGACGATTCGTGTCGCGTGCTGGACCTGGTGTGGCAGACGGTGGGCGACGTGCCGATCTCGGTTATGAACCAGTACACGCCCAATGCGCTCATGCGCGAGCAGGGCGGCGACCTGGCACGCGCCGTGACGCGTGAGGAGTACGAGCAGGTGCTCGACCATGCCGACGACCTGGGTTTTACGACGATGTTCTGGCAAGAGGGCGGCGCGGTAGACGAGAGCTTCACCCCCGCCTTCGACACCACCGGCGTCCTCACCAGCGCAAAGTAGAGCGCACGCTGATGATTTTTCTGGGACGGGGATTAAAAAATCATCGAGAGGATCGCCTGTTCGAAAAGTTGTCAAAATAGCCGCGTCCCAAAAAGACTGGTTATTGGGCGTTGACAGTTGGCGAGCCGTAGGTAAAATATCGACTTGTCCTGGGGACGTAGCTCAGTTGGGAGAGCGCTGCCGTCGCATGGCAGAGGCCGAGGGTTCGACTCCCTTCGTCTCCACCCATGGATTTGATAAGCCGCTGACATTGTGTCGGCGGCTTTTTTTAAAAGAAAGGGCTATATCATGGCCGAGCTTGAGTCCCAACCATTGTCCGACGAGGAGCGCGCCGAGTTGGAAGAGCTCCGCGCTGAGAAGGCCCGCCGCGAGGCTCGGGAAGAGGCCCGTCGCGAGCGTGAGGAGCTGGCTGCCCTGCGTGCCGAGCGTGCGAAGGCCGAGGAGGCCGCCGCGAACGCCGCATCCGCATCGGCGCCCGCGCCCGCACCCAAGCCCGCTGCTGCGAAGCCTGCACCTGCCGCGCCCAAACCTCAGCCTAAAAAGGCCGCCCGTCCCAAGTCCGTCGAGCCCAAGCCGAGCCGTGACGAGATGACCTTTGCCCAGCGCATGGTTACCTCCAAGGAGCCTATGGGCGAGAACGAGATCCCTGGCATGGCGCCGGCTCAAAAAATCATAATTGTCCTTGCCCTCATCGCGTTTGTCATCTTTATGGGCTACACGATCCTGACCAGCATGGGCCTGCTCTAACCGATTTGCATCGGGCGTCATGTCCGTATGCTCTGCTCTCGTCCAACCTTCAAATTCTGCACCACACATTCGAAAGGTCGCCCCATGGCTTTGACCGACATCTCTCATCCCACCGACATCGCAATGCTCACCGATCTGTACGAGCTCACTATGGCCCAGGGCCTGTGGGAGAGCGGCAAGGCCAATGAACAGGGTTGTTTTACCGCGTTTTACCGCGACCATCCCTTTGGCAGCGCCTATGCCGTCATGTGCGGCACCGCCGAACTGCCCGAGCTGGTCGAGAACCTTCGCTTTACGGCCGAGGATATCGACTACCTCGCCTCGCTCCAGGCCCCTGCCGGCGGCGCGATGTTCAAGCCTGGATTCCTTGACTACCTGCGCGATTTTCGTGCGCATGTAAACATTGACGCCGTCCCCGAGGGCGAGCTCGTCTTTCCGCGCGAGCCCATGGTGCGCGTCACCGGTCCTGCGCTCGAGTGCCAGCTGCTTGAGACGGCGCTGCTCAACATCGTCGGGTTCCAGACACTTGTCGCCACCAAGACGGCGCGCGTGGTGCTCGCCGCCGACGGTCGCCCCGTGGCGGAGTTTGGCCTGCGCCGAGCCCAGGGTCCCGATGGCGGCCTGGCCGTTGCGCGCGCGAGCTACGTCGCCGGCTGCTCCTCTACGTCCAATGTGCTCGCCGGCCGCCGCTACGGTATTCCCGTCTTTGGCACGCATGCGCACAGCTGGGTGATGAGCTTCGATTCCGAGCTCGAGGCCTTCCGCGCCTTTGCCAAGTCGAGCCCCAAGAACTGCACGCTGCTCATCGACACCTACGATGTGCGCGAGGGCTGCGAGCATGCCATTACGGTTGCCAAGGAGATGGAGGCGGTGGGCGAGCGCCTGTCGGCTATTCGCATTGACTCGGGTGACCTCGCCAAGCTCTCCAAGTATGTTCGCGGCCGTTTCGATGCCGAGGGCCTGCCCTATGTGGGGATCTCGGTTTCTAACGATCTGGATGAGTACACGATTCAGTCGCTGCTCGACCAGGGCGCGCCCATCGATAGCTTTGGCGTGGGCACCAAGCTCGCGACCTGCTACGACCAGCCGGCGCTGGGCGGCGTGTACAAGCTTTCCGCCCGCCGTGCGAGCGAGGCCGACCCGTGGACGCCGGTGGTCAAGCTCTCCGAGCAGCCCTACAAGCGCACGATCCCGGGCGTGCAGCGCGTGCGCCGTTATTACGACGGCTTTGGCGGCCCGGTCTGCGACATGATCTACGACGAGGACCATCTGGTGGGGGAGGGCGCCGCGCGCGGCAATACCCTCGTGGCCGTGAATGATGCCGCCCTGGTGACCGACGTGTCGGAGCTTGAGTATCGCGAGCTGCTGGTGCCGATCGTGCGCGATGGCAGTGCAGTGGCTCCGCGTGAGAGCATCCAGGACGCGCGCGAGCGCTGTGTTTGGGCGCTCGATCATCTGGACGCAGCTTTCAAGCGCTTCCTGTACCCGCAGACCTATGTGGTGGGCATGGAGCAGGGCCTGGCTCAGGTGCGCGACGAGCTCGTGCGCAAGAACATGGCCGCGGCCTCGGCTTTCCCCTGGGCAAAATGATTCCTTGGGCGGTAGGGGCGAGTCACGCTCCCTTGGCCGCCAGCTCGGCCGTTCGCTGAACAGTTGATTGGTTTGACGTATGACGACTTCTTATAAAACGATGGTGGTAAAGATCGGTTCGTCCACGGTGGTGGGCGCCGATGGCAAGGTCAACCGCGCCTTTATCGGCGGACTTGCCGATCAAGCCGCAGCGCTGCGCAAGCTCGGCTGGCGTCTGGTCGTGGTGAGCTCGGGCGCTATTGCCTGTGGCTATCCCGTGTTGGGCTTCGACCGCAAGCCGGTCGGCGACCTTCCGAGCCTGCAGGCCTGCGCCTCGGCTGGTCAGTGCATCATCTCGTCGGCCTACGACGAGGAGTTCCATGCGCGCGAACTGCTCACCTCGCTCGTGCTGCTCACGCGCCACGACACGGCCCGTCGCACGTCCTACCTGCATGCGCGCGACGCCCTGCTGCGCCTCGTGGAGCTTGGCGTGGTGCCGGTCGTCAACGAGAACGATACCGTTACCGTCGATGAGATCAAGTTTGGCGACAACGACACGCTGGCTGCGCTCGTGAGCTGTCTGGTTTCCGCCGACCTGTGCGTGACGCTGTCCGACATCGACGGCCTCTACACCGCCAATCCGCACGAGGACCCGACGGCCGAGTTTGTCCCGGTCGTGCATAAGATCGATGCCAAGATTATCGCCTCGGCGGGCGATTCTTCCACATCGGTGGGCACGGGCGGCATGATCACCAAGATCCGCGCGAGCCGTATTCTCATGACGGCGGGCATTCAGAGCGTTATTTGCTCGGGCGAGGAGTCCGATGCCCTCGTGCGTCTCGCCCGCGGCGAGAGCGTGGGAACCCTGTTCGATCCGCCGGCGGAGCGCCTGGACATCGCACCCCGCAAACTGTGGATCGCGCTGGGCGACAAGGCCCACGGCTCGGTGACGGTTGATGACGGTGCCGCGAAGGCGCTGGTCAGCCATGGCTCTTCCTTGCTTGCGGTGGGTATTCGCGAGGTCGATGGCCAGTTTGCCGAAGGCGATGTGCTCGATGTGTGCGATCCGAGCGGTATGGTCGTCGCCCGCGGTATCGCCGAGGCCGATTCGGACGTGCTGGAGCTTGCCGCCGGCCGCCGCCAAGACCAGATCGCCAGCAACCGCTTGCTGGCAGACCTGGCCGAGAAGCCCGCGATTCATCGAGACAACTTGATAGTGTTTGCATAAAGTGAGGCAGCGCTACGGTTCGTTTTGCCAGCAGCGCTGCCTCGCTTTTGCCGGCACTTGGGGACGTTCCTATTGTGCCGGCAGGTGGGGACACTCCTTTGCTAGAAGATCCGGCGCAGGTCTCCGCGGTTGAGGGCTTCGTCGAAAAGGCGCTTGAACACCACGCTGCCGTGCAAGCCGTCGTGCTCGAACTCGTTGGTCACCCAGGCATGCGAGTTGCCCACGCGGCTGAGCGTATCGAGCTGCATGCCCGAATCGACGTACATATCGTCGAAATACACCGCGGCCTGGAGTGGCACCTCGTTGCAGGCTAGGCGCTGCGGGTCGTAGATCTTGTCCCAGCTGGTGTCTTCCATCAGCAGGTCCATGGCGGGTTTGAAGGGCTTGAGCTCGGGCATCTGCTCGAACATCCACGGGAACATGGCCTCGCCGGTAAACATGAGCGGGCGCGCGAGTGTGTCGAACTCGGCACGATGGGCCTTCTCCTCTGCTGCGGCCCAGCGAATGGGCATGGTGTCGCCGTCGGCGTAGATAAACTCCTGCAGCGTCCAGTACAGCGGGTTTGTACGCGTGTTGGTGCGCTCGAAGGCGCGCATCAAAAAGCTGTCGGATACCGAGGAGCCGCAGCTAAGCGTACCGTCGCCAGTAACAAACGCGTGATCGATAATCCAATGCATGCGCTCAAAGCTCGGCTTCATGCCAAAGTCGCTGCCCATGAGCTGTAGGCGCTCGACCGTCATCGGCGAGCCGTCGGGCAGCACGGGCTTCTGGGCCTCGAGCGCATCGGCCAGGGCTGCCACGCGGTCGACGTCAGCGGGGTAGCGGTCATAATACTGCTGCGTCTTGGCGGCCATGCGCGGGAAGGTGTGCGCGTAGACCTCGCTTGCGCTCGCTGGCACGTGTGGAATGCCGCCGCAGGTAAAGCTTGCCGCCACGCCTTCGGGGAAGAGCGACAGATAGCTCAACGTCAAAAAGCCGCCGTAGCTCTGCCCGAGTGTGACCCAGGGCTTGCCGCCAAAGCCCACCAGGCGCAGGTACTCAAAATCGCGCACGATGGAGCTGGCGAGGTGGCGCTTGAGGAAGTCAGCCTGCGAGCGTGCGGCATCGGAGCCGGCCGCCGTCGCGCGCTCGCCCAGTGCGGCAATCGTGCGCCCGTCCACGCAGCAACTGCGTCCGGTGCCGCGCTGGTCGGGAAGGACCACGCGGAAGTGCTTGACGGCCTCCTCGATCCAGCCGTCGCTTGTGGGCGACAGCGGACGCGGGCTCTCGCCGCCGGGGCCGCCCTGCAAAAACAGGAGCAGCGGCAGATCGTCGTTGATGCGGTCGGGCGCGCAAACCACGCGGTAGAAGAGCTTGATGCTCTCGGGCGCGCCGGCGATTGGTGCCGGCATGGCGCCGCGGCGCATGGTGCTGCCGACGGCCAGGAGCATCGGCTCCAGGCCGCGCCAGTCAAGGGGGACGTCGATGCTGTGGTCCTCGACGTAAAGGCCGGGGACGTGGTACGAAGTGATGAGGGCCATGTGAGTCTTCCGTTCGTTGCGGTGTTTCGGGTTGACCAATTCTACCGCCGCGGGCGAGGCCATGCGCAAATCGGCTACCATTGTTGCAAACTTCTAGGAGAAAGGGCCGCCCATGTCGGTCGATATAGCCACGTATGTCCACGATCTTGCCGTTGCCGCCAAGGCAGCGTCGGCCTCGCTTGCCACGGCGAGCGATGAGCAGCGCCAGGAGGCCGTGCGCGCCATGGCCGCAGCACTGCGCAACGGTGTCGACTCCATCGTCGCCGCCAACGAGCTCGACATGTCCGCCGCGCGCGATGCGGGTACCTCGGCCGGACTGCTCGATCGCCTGCTGCTGACGCCTGAGCGCGTCGAGGGCATGGCCGCCGGCCTGGAAAAGCTCGCCGAGCTGCCCGATCCCGTGGGCCGCGTGCTCGACCACCGCGTGCTTGCAAGCGGCGTGGACCTGACCCGTGTGAGTGTTCCGCTGGGCCTGGTCGCCATGGTCTACGAGGCGCGCCCCAACGTCACGGCCGACGCCGCAGGCATCTGC
>CAVALS010000052.1:0-13313 GCA_963589385.1 Bacteroidaceae bacterium | reverse complement strand
CGAGATCGCCAGCAAGCGCGTGCGCAAGCTCATCAGCCCTGCCGTTGACCTGTTGGCCGGCATTCCTTCTATCATCTATGGCTTCTTTGGCATGATCATCATCCGCCCGTTTATCGCACAACTGACCGGCGGCCTTGGTTTTGGTGCGCTGACGGCGTGGTTTGTGCTCGCCATCATGATCGTCCCTACCATCACCACGCTCACCATCGATGCTCTCAATTCCATTCCCATGGGCATTCGCGAGGCATCGTATGCCATGGGCGCCACCAAGTGGCAGACCATCTATAAGGTCGTGCTACCTGCCGCGAAGCTGGGTATCGTTGATGCCATCGTGCTGGGTATGGGCCGTGCCATCGGCGAGACCATGGCCGTGCTCATGGTCGTAGGTAACGCCCCGGTTATTCCCGACAGCATTGCGAGCCCCATCTCGACGCTCACGAGCCAGATTGCGCTCGACATGAGCTATTCCTCGGGTCTGCACCGCTCGGCGCTGTTCGGCATGGGTGTGGTCCTGTTTATCATCTCCGCCACGCTGGTGGGCATCGTCCGTCTGATTTCCAAGAAGAAGAGGGGGTAGGCTATGTCCGATTCCGTTGACACGACGGTCGATACGACCTCGTCGCGCGAGCGCATCAAGCGTGCCCTTTCCCACGGCAAGAAAGGCCGCATCAACAAGGACCTGTCCAACAAGATCATGCTTGGCGTGTTCCGTGCCGCTGCCTACATCACCACGCTGGTGCTGGTCGCTATCATCGCCTACGTGGTCATCAACGGCCTGCCACACATCTCGCTCGACTTTATCTTCGGTTGGCCCCAGGGCGTCAACGCCGAGGGCGGTATTTGGCCCACGATCGTCTCGACCGTCTATGTGACGGCGCTCGCCATGCTTATCTGCACGCCGATCGCTGTGCTGGCAGCCGTCTATCTGGCCGAGTACGCCAAGCAGGGCAAGGTCGTCGAGCTCATTCGCTACGCTGCTGACGCTTTGGCCTCGGTGCCCTCCATCGTTATGGGCCTGTTTGGCTACGCCTTGTTTGTCGAGGCCATGGGTCTGGGCCTTTCGATGGTCTCTGCCGCTCTGGCACTCGCGCTCTTGATGCTCCCCATCGTCATGCGCACCACCGAAGAGGCCATTCGCGCCGTTCCGCGCTATATCCGTTGGGGCGCGTACGGCCTGGGTGCCACCAAGTGGCAGGTTGTCTCCAAGATCGTGCTTCCTTCTGCCTTTGGCCGTATTGCCACGGGCATCGTCCTTGCCATCGGCCGTGCCATTGGCGAGACCGCGGTGGTGCTCTACACCATGGGCCAGGCCATCAACCTGCCTATTTCGCCGCTCGATTCCGGCCGCCCCATGACGGTTCACCTGTATCTGCTTGCCAACGACGGCATCAACATGAACGCAGCCTACGGCACCGCGCTCTTGCTGATGGTGATCATTCTGGCCTTCAACCTGTTTGCGCGCTTCCTGTCGCGCAAGCGTCGCTAGTTAAGGAGTCCCATGTCCGTTTATCAGTCCGCTCCCACGCTGGAGCAAGCGGCCATTACGGCCAAGGATTTCAACTTTTGGTACGGTGACTTTCATGCGCTGACGGGGCTTGACCTCAACATCGCCAAAAACGCCATCACCTCCTTCATTGGCCCTTCGGGCTGCGGCAAGTCGACGTTTTTGCGCTGCATCAACCGCATGAATGACCTGATCGAGGGTACGCGCGTCGAGGGCACTATGACGCTCGACGGCAATGATATCTATGCCGAGGGCGTCGACCCGGTCGATCTCCGCCGTCGCGTGGGCATGATCTTTCAGCAGCCCAACCCGTTTCCCAAATCCATCTACGAGAATGTCGCCTTTGGCCCTCGTCTGCAGGGCGTGACTAGCAAAAGCGACCTCGATGACATCGTGGAAGAATCGCTCAAGCGCGCCAACCTCTGGAAAGAGGTATCCAATCAGCTCAACAAGGATGGTTTGGCGCTCTCGGGCGGTCAGCAGCAGCGTCTGTGCATCGCGCGCGTGCTTGCGGTGCAGCCCGATGTCCTGCTGATGGACGAGCCCTGCTCCGCCATCGACCCCACGTCCGTCTCTAAGGTCGAGGATCTGATGGCCGAGCTGGCGCCCGAGATGACGATCATCATCGTCACGCATTCAATGCAGCAGGCAGCTCGTATTAGCGATTACACCGCATTCTTCTTGCAGGAAGTTGCCGGCGAGCCCGCCACGCTCATCGAGTATGGTCAAACCGACGCGATCTTCACCAGCCCGGTGGACTCGCGGACGGAAGACTATATCACCGGCCGCTTTGGCTGATCGGTGCGACTAGTCCCAAGTCGATCGGACCTGGTCCGGTGCGTATTCACTGTGCGGGCGGCATGACCGCACCCAACTGATTGGAGTGAACCATGCGCAAACTGTTTTCCCGTCAGCTCGTCGAGGCCCGTCACGAGATGCTGAGCATCTACGAGGCCGTCGATCTGGCCCTCCACGATGCCGTGAAGGCCTATGTGACCGACGACCGCAAGCTCGCCACCAAGACCAAGAAGCGCACGCTTTCGATTGACGCACGCTGCGCCAACCTGGAGGCCGTCTGCTACAACCTGATCGCCACGCAGTCACCGGTCGCCTCCGACTTCCGCCTGCTTCAGACGATCATCTACGTCGACTTTAACCTGCAGCGCATGACCGATAAGGTTCGCCAGATCTGCCGCGCCACGCGTCATATGGTCAAGGCCGACATCTCGCTGCCCAAGGAGCTTGTCGGCACGGTCGAGGCCGAGGCCGAAGCTGTCTACCAGGTGCTGGGCTCGTCGCTTTCTGCACTCGTCACCAACGACATGTCCATCATCTGCAACTTGGCCGTCGAGGACGAGCCGGTGCATGCGGCGTACGAGAAGTTCTTCCGTACCTTCAACCGCATGGACGCGGGCGAGTTTATGGATGACGATAGCAACTATGACGACCTGCGCCGCGCCATCATGGTTTCGCGCTACCTCGATCGCATTGCTTCGATTTCCATCGATGCCGCCTGCCGTCTGACCTTCCTGTTGACCGGACAGCGTATGACTGCCGGCGATATCGCCCGCACTGATGAGGATGAGCTCGAGAGCATGCGCGTGCCTTCGGGCGAGGGTGTTATCATGAGGCCCGCCGTCGACGCTCGCTACGTTGCCAAGGTGCCCGCTAACGAGGTCAGCGAGGGTCTTCGCTACCTGCTCGATCATCTTGAGGACGAGGACGATGGCGAGGACGACGAGGAGTAAGTAACCCCGTTCGTCGAAAGATTGTAAATACCTAAGTGAGCGCGGCCTTGCACATGCGGGGCCGCGCTCTTGCGTTAGCATGGGACTACTTGTTTGGCTGTCAGCGGAGGCGATTGGCAATGGATAACTATTTGGACTTGATGCGCGCTCGCCGCGAGCAGATTCTGGAACGTTTTTATGCGGCGCTCGATCGCGCAGGCCGTCCCCACGACGCCGCGAGCCTCATTGCCGTGTCCAAGACCGTTGGTGTCGATGAGACCGTTGCCGCCATCCAGGCGGGGTATCGCCATTTTGCCGAGAACCGCCCGCAGGAGCTGGTTCGCAAGCTCACGGGTCTGGCGGAGCATCCGGAGCTGCCCGAGGTGCGCTTCGATATGATCGGCAACCTGCAGACCAATAAGATCAATGCGGTGCTGGGCTCAGCCGAGCTGATTCACTCGGTGGGTTCGCTGCATCTGGCGCAGGCGATCTCGAGCCGTGCTGTCCGCAAGATCGAGGCAGGCGAGCTCGCCGGCCCCCAGCGTGTGCTCATTGAGGTCAATGTGAGTGGTGAGGAGTCGAAGGGAGGCTTTTCGCCCGATGAGATTCGCGCCGCCGCGGGTGAGCTTGCGGAACTTGAGGGAATTTGCGTGCAGGGGCTTATGACTATGGCGCCCCGGGGGAATAAGGATGTGGCACGCCGCACCTTTGCGGGGCTTCGTGAGCTGAGGGATGAGCTGGAGGCGGCGCATTCCGATTTGAACCTGCCTGAGCTTTCCTGCGGCATGAGCGAGGACTTTGAGCCTGCCCTTGAGGAGGGCTCTACGCTCGTTCGCCTGGGCAGGGTAGTATTTAGCCCGGAGTTTGCAGTAAAATAAGGCTCTGAAGTGCGCACTGATTATCGGGGCGCCTGCACTAAACCGCGAGAGGACACAACCATGGGCTTCCTTGACGAGATTAAAAATAAGATGCACCTGGGCGGCCAGCAGGGTTACGACCAGGGTTATGGCCAGGACGACGACTACGGCTACGATGATGGCTATGACGATGGCTATCAGGGCAACGGCTACAGCGGTGCTTCGGGCGAGGGCTTCTACACCCAAGACGAGCCGAGCAACGGCCTGCTTGGTCAGACGCGCCGTGGTGAAGCTGAGTCGGTTGCCGTGTATACACGCTCCGGGCAGCTGGTCGGCGATGACTCCCGCCATGCCACGACGTATAACCCGCCTTCGCGCTCGCAGGACAGTGTTGCGAGCGGTTATCGTCCTGGTGCCTATGACACGCCGTCGAGCTACGCCGAGAACACCCGCGCCCGTGCCGCCGCTGCGCCCGCGCCTGCACCGAGCGATGCCTCGGCCTATGCGAGCAACATCATCAACGCTACGCCGCAGCTGCCGGCCTATGTCCTGCGCCCCGAGAGCTATGACGACGTGGAGACCGTCGTGCGCCGCGTGCGCACCAAGCAGCCTGTCGCGCTGATTTTTGTGGGCGTTCGTACCGAGGTCGCCAAGCGCGTCTTGGACTTCTCTTACGGCTTTGCCTGCGGCCTGGGTGCCACCGTCAAAGAGGTGGGCGATCGCGTGTTTATGGTGCTGCCCGCCGGCTGCGAGGTCAAGGATTCGGACCTCAAAAAGCTCCGTGCCGATGGCTACCTTAAGTAAAGACAAGACGGGGAGATTCTCATAAACATCTACACCATTGTCCAGCTGGTCAATACGCTGTTCAACTTCTACTCCACGCTCATCGTTGTCTACTGCCTTATGACGTGGATCCCTGTGAAACAGGGTGGATTGCTACAGGATATCGCCGTTGTTCTCGATAGCGTGTGCGGCCCGTGGCTCAATTTGTTCCGCCGGTTTATCCCGCCCATGGGCGGCGTCGATTTTTCACCGGTCGTTGCGATTATTGCGTTGCAGTTGGTGCAGAAGCTGGTTCTGCAACTTCTTATAGGTATACTCATATAAAACTGGCTTAGTAACTCACGTCGGGCGCACGGCGCCAAGGCGAAGATAAAGGAGAACTTGTTATGGCTATTACCCCTGCTGACATTCAGGCTCAGACCTTCTCTGAGGCCAAGCGCGGCTACGATCCCGCCGAGGTCGACGTCTTCCTGGAGACCCTGTCCTCTGAGGTCGACGCCATGCTCGCCAAGATCGTCGATCTTAAGGGTCGTCTGACTGCTACCGAGCAGCAGCTTGCCGATACGCAGGCCCAGCTTGCTCAGGCTCAGGATGCTGCCGCACAGGCCGTTCCCGCCGCCCCCGTGGCCGCTCCTGCACCCGACTTCTCCGCTCAGGAGCGTCAGATTTCCGCTGCCCTGATTGCTGCCCAGCAGACCGCCGAGGGCATTGTCAACGACGCCAACGAGAACGCTGACCGTATCCGCAACGAGGCCGACGCCAAGGCCCGCGAGGTCATCCGTCAGGCCCTGACCGAGAAGCAGGCCGAGCTTGAGGAGATCGACCGTCTTAAGGCTTCCCGTGAGGAGTTTAAGGCCGAGTACCTCAAGCTCATCCAGCACTTCATGGACGATGCTCAGAACTCCTTCCCGTCCGATCTCGTGGCTTCCACGCCGGTCGGTTCCGCCGCTTCTCCGGCTGTGACCGTTCCTGCTGCCGAGCCGCTGCCCGTCGCCGAGCCGGTTATCCCCGTTGCCGATCCCTTCGCACCGATCGACAACTTCGCCGCCGACGACCTGGACTAATATCCAGCTATCATTTAGCGCCTAGAAAGGGCCCGCAGCTTGCGGGTCCTTTTTTGTGGCTGCATGCAGTCTGCAAAACAAAACGCCGAGTCCTGCGTTTGAGGGCACAGGACTCGGCGAAGGGCGCGTGGTCAAAGGTGGATTTTAAGGCATGTCCTAAAATCTACTTGAGGAGGAAGTCGGGGAGGGGAATGGTGCGGGCCTCGCGATGCTCGGGATCGGTGATATGGTCGGCAGGATAGCCGCAGACGAGCATGTGATAGGGATAGATGCCCTCGGGCAGGCAGAACTGCTCACAGGCCACCTCGGGCTTAAAATGGCACACCCAGCACGTACCCAGGCCCTGCTCCTCGGCCTCCATCATCATCTGATCGCAGGCGATCGCAGTATCGATGGCGCTCGAGTTCATCTGGTCATACGGGCGTATCCAGGCGTCATCGGTAACGCTGCAGATAAGGAAGATAAGCGGAGCCCCAAAGATAGACCCATCACGAGCAAACCGAGGCTGACAAGCAGCAGCCTTCTCCAGAAGCTCAGGCGTATCCAACACCATCACACGGGTTGGATGATTATTACAAGCAGAAGGAGCAATACGCCCAGCCTCAACAATGGCATCCACCACAGTCTGCTCAACAGAACGATCCTCAAACAAACGACAAGAATACCGAGACCGAGCCAGATCCAAATACGACATAGAAGCCCTCCAACAATTAAAAATCAAACAAATCCAAAGTAACCCAAAGAGTACCCAAGGCAGCAATCAGCCAAACGCTCATCAAGGGCCAAAGTGTCCGAACGGGTACCAAAGGTCCCTTCAGCCAAACCCCCATTGCGCTAAAACTATCAGCCAAAGTTCCAATGGTGGTACGTAAGGCGAAGGGCCGGCCACGGTTTACTTTCGAACGACTCTGCAAGGCAGCCGGAGTGAGAAAGCAAACCGTGGCCGGCCCTTCGCCGGTGGGATACGTACAGCTAATTAACTGTTCTTCATGACAATCGAATCCACGACATCAGCCACATTTTCACAGCAGTCGGCGCAGTACTCCAGGAAGGCGTAGACGTCACGCCAGGCGATGACCTCGAGCGGATCCTTGCCGTTGACATGCAGGTTGCGCATAGCATTGATGTAGAGCTCGTCGGCCTCGGACTCGATCGTGTTGATCTGGATGACGAGTTCGCGCAGGGTCTTGGACTTGCGGTAGTTGGGAAGCTCGACCATCAGGTCCTTCATGGCGCGGCAGGCGTCGGTCACCTTGTGGGCGATCACGATGGCATCGGGATGGATGCTCTGGATGTTGGTGAAGTAGACGCGCTGCACGACGCCCTCGATACGGTCGAGCACGGTGTCGAGCGAGCAGCTCATCAGGTCCAGGTCCTCGCGCTCAAGCGGGGTGATAAAGGCCGTGAGCAGGGCGTCTTCAAGCTCATGGTGCTTCTTGTCGGCCGCATGCTCAATCGCGTGCATCTTGTCGAGCATATCGTGAATCTTCGCGGGATCGAAGTTCTCAAAAATCTTGGTGAGAAGCTCGGCAGCCTGTACGGCAAGATCGGCGCAGGCGACGTAGTTGTCAAAGTAGAACGAATCGGGTTTCTTTGCCATGAGTGGGTCCTTTCGAGGCGAAGACGGGTGGGCGAAGTTTTGCGGTCCGGATGGACGCTCGGTGTGGCTAGAGGAACATCATGAACAGCTTGGCCATGACAAAGCTGATGAGTCCGCAGGCGGGGAAGGTGAAGAACCAGGTGAACATCATGTCCTTGACCACGCCGAAGTTGATGGCCGAAAGGCGCTTGACGGCGCCGACGCCCATGATGGCGCAGGTCTTGATGTGGGTGGAGGACACGGGGATACCGGTAAGGGTGGCAAGCAGCAGATTCGCGGCGCCTGCGAGGTCGGCGGAGAAGCCCTGATACTTCTCGAGCTTGACCATGCTCTGGCCGACGGACTTGATGATGCGCTCGCCGCCCACGCTGGTGCCGATACCCATGGTGGCCGAGCACAGCAGCATAATCCAGATGGGAATGCCGGCATCGCCGACGCTCGTCTGGCCGTTGGCGAAGGCGACACCTAAAAAGAGCACGCCGATGAACTTCTGTCCATCCTGCGCGCCGTGCATAAAGCTCATGGCCGCGGCACTCGCGATCTGAGCGTATTTAAAGAAGACATTGGCACGTCGCCTATTGGCGGCAGCAAACAGAATCGAGACGAGTTTGCACAGGATCCAGCCCATGACAAAGCCCAGGCCGATGGAGAGCGCCAGGCCGTAGATGACCTTCATCCACTCGTGGACGTTGACGCTGTTCGCGCCGCCGAGGGCGATGGCGGCACCGGTCAGGCCGGCGATAAGGCTGTGGCTTTGCGAGGTGGGGATGCCAAAACGCGACGCTGTGGCGCCGTAGACGACGATGGAAAACAGCGCCGCGCACAGGCAGGCGAGCGCCATGGTGCTGTTTCCGCCAAAGTCGACGATATGTGAGATGGTGTTGGCGACGCTCGCGTTAAAGTGCGTCATGATGAGCACGCCGAGGAAGTTGAATGCGGCGCTCATGAGAATGGCGGCGCGGGCGGGCATGCAACGCGTAGTGACGCAGGTCGCGATGGCGTTGGGCGCGTCGGTCCATCCATTGACGAAGATGGCGCCCAACGCGAGGATCACGGTGACGGCAAGGACTGGGTTCGACACAATTTGGCCGAGGAAGGTTGAGAACGTTACGTCCATATATGGGCTTTCTCGAAGTTTGCAGGCACGTTACAAAAACATGATAAATCGTATCACCTCCTGCGGGTTTCTTTACCGAGTTCTGATGGGAGAAGTGAACTTTTTGGCACTAGAATTGAATATTAACCCTGTTGACCGCGGGTGTTCTTTTTGCTAACACGCCATGCGGACACGTGTGATTGCTACGACACTCCAAAACCACAGTCTGTTCGCTTTACAACATGCAAACATGCGTTCGATAATAGAGGGCATGGAATATCGACAGACAGACGGCAAAACTCGGCGCGTGCACAAGCAGTATGTGGACGTCGTGGCTCGCATCCTCGCGGGCGGACAGGTCGTGCCGGTCACCGTCTGCTGGGTCGACGGCCGTTGTTTTACGATCGACGAAATTATCTCGACCATTGGGTTTGGCCTGATGGTCCACGGCATCCGTACGGCAACATATAAGGTGCGTTTTGGTGGGCACGCGACCGAGTTGTATCTGGAGGACCAGACGCGCGAGCGGGCGGACGGCTCGCAGGCGCACGTGATGCGTTGGTGGGTCTGGGCCTTTGATCGAACGCTTGAGGGCGAGCGCCGTAGGTAAGGACGTGCGGCATTCGGGTACAATGGCAGGAATCTTGTCACCTACGGCGCTGTCTTGCGTTTTTTGAAAGGACGAAGTATGAACGATATCCAGGGCTATCAGAACGGCCCCATCGAGACCGGCGCAAGTCGCGCCAAGGAGATGTCGCCGCGCGCGTACAATTTCGCCATGTCTGCTCTCATTTTCTTGGGCTTTTGCGCCATGGGCGCCGGTGCTTACTTTACGAGCACCATGGCGTTTGCCCGCATGATGATGAGCGGCGCCGCCCTGCCACTGGTCTTTGGCTCGTTTATCCTGACTATTGTCGGTATCGTCATGATGTCGGCTGCTGCGGGCAAGCAGTCCGTGGGCCTGTCGCTCGTGGGTTACGTGATCTTTGCGAGCACCTTTGGCCTGACCGCGTCGTTTGGCCTTGCCAACTATGACCTGCCCACTATCAACACTGCCTTTATCGCCACGGCCGCCATCACCTTTGTCTTTGGTGCGCTGGGCGTGACCTTCCCCAAGTTTTTCCAGCGTGTGTATGGCATTGGTTTTGGCATCCTGCTCGCCACGATTCTGGTCGAGATCGTGCTGATGTTTATGGGCGTCTCGCAGACCATCACCGACCTGATCGTGATCGTGGTGTTCGCCGGCTTTATTGGCTACGACACCTATGTTGCCACGACGGTGCCGCCTACGCTGCCCAACGCCGTGCTCATGGCGTCCAACCTGTTCGTGGACATTATCAACGTGTTCCTGCGCATCCTGAACATTCTCGGTCGTCGCGACTAGCGCGGCATTGCGACGCTTCCTGCCGGACACGGTAAAACGATACGAAAGGCGGTCCTTCGGGGCCGTCTTTTTTGTGCGTGGCGGGGTATCATGGATGGGAAAAAGCCGATAGCGGCAGCGACAGGAAAGGTGGCCACGTATGGCAGATGTCGACAACAGGAACCGTAACCGCAGGTCTAACCGAGCGGGTCAGCCCAATCCCAAGCGCGAGGCGCGTGCCAAGGCCGCCGAGCGCCATGTGGCGGCTGTGTCCGAGGCCTGCGCCAAGGACATCGAGCGTTCGCTTGCCGGCGTGCGCGAGTTCGATGGTATGCCTGCCGGTTTTGTCGCGGCGATGAAGGCCAAGGCCCAGAAGGCGGCGGTTGCTGAGGAGCAGGCTGCGGAGGTTGTGGAGTCTGACGCTGCCGAGGTAAAGGCTGCCGAGGTGGAGACTGCGGTCGAGTCCGAGGTGGCACCCGAGTTCATCGAGTCGGCCGACGAGGCTGAGTCCGCGCCCGCGGAGGAGGCTGCTCCGGTCCTGCCCGAGGTCACTGTGCTTGATGCCTCCGCTACGCAGGCAATCCTCGATAACGGCCGCGGCTATGCGCAGTTCTGCGATATGGCCGTGCTTGCCTTTGCCTCGTTCACCAACCCTGGCGGTGGCTACATCCAGGGCTACCTGGGCCAGGAGGCGACGCTCTGCGCCGATTCGTACCTGTACAACGTGCTCGACAAGCAGCGCAAGTGGTACGGCGAGAACCGCCGCCGCAACATCAACTGCGAGCTGTACCGTAATCGTGCGCTGGTGGTGCCCGCCGTGCGCTTCGACCGCAACCATGTACATGCGTATGCCGACGTGATCGTCGCCGCCGCGCCCAACGTCAAGCGTGCCCGTCAGGAGTACCGCGTGAGCGACGGCGCCCTGTTGGATGCCCTGCGCGACCGTATCCGCTTTGTCCTTGCCATCTGCGATGAGCTGGGTCGCGAGAAGCTCGTGCTGGGTGCTTGGGGCTGCGACAATAACGGCTTTGATGCCGAGGCCGTGGCAGAGCTCTTCCGCGAGGAGCTCGCATCGGGCGACTTTAAGGTCAAGCAGGTGTTCTTTGCCGTGCCTTCTACGCGCTGGGATGAGGACTTCGCCAAGTTCGAGCACGTGCTGGCAAGCTTCCCCGAGCGTAACGAGGAGTCCTATGCCCAGGTTGCCGCACGCGCTGCGGCTGCTCGCGCCGCCGAGCAGGCCCAGGCTGCCGCCGAGGACGATGAGGACGATGACGATTGGCGCAAGTACCTGTAATCAGTACGTGCCGACAGATAGGTTGAGCCGGCGGGAGGGCTGCTCCCGTCGGCTTTTTACTAAAGGAAGGGCTTACGATGAAAAACGTTCTGTGCTTTGGTGACAGCAACACCTATGGCTATGATCCGGCTGGTATGCGCGATGGCACCGCGGTGCGCTATGCGCAGGATGTGCGCTGGTGCGGCGTGGCACAGCGTGACCTGGGCGAGGGCTGGCATGTGATTGAGGAAGGGCTCAACGGCCGCACGACGGTGCGCGACGATATGTGTCATCTGGACACTAACCTCAACGGCATTCGCGCGCTTCCGATGCTGCTCGAGGCCCATAAGCCGCTGGATGCGATCGTGATCATGCTGGGCACCAACGACTGTAAGACGGTCTTTAACGTGACAGCTTCTGATATTGCCCGCGGTGCCATGGCGCTGATTCGCGCCGTCCGCGCGTTTCCGTGGACCGACGCCGCGCCTTGTCCGCGAATTCTGCTGATGGCTCCTATCAAGATCAAGCCGCAGATCGCCGATGTATATATGACCGATTTTGACAAGCATTCCGCCGAGGCCTCGGAGCATTTTGCCGAGTACTACGCGCACGTGGCCGAGCAGTTTGGCTGCGACTTTTTGAATGCCGCCGATTTTGCCGAGCCGGGCGATATCGATTATCTGCACATGATGCCCGAAAGCCACGAGAGCCTGGGCCACGCCGTGGCAACCAAGCTCCAGGACATGCTCGGTGAGTAGCGCGACCCCAAGCCACCACAAAGGTACCTTTGCGGTGGCTTGATTCGTCTGTTTGTCTTGATCTGTAACAGTTGTAAGGCCGAAAACGGGCTAGATGTTACAGATTGAGATTATTTAGGTCGATATCGGTCGTTTGTCTCGATCTGTAACATCTAGGGTCGATTTTGCCGAGTTACTGTTACAGATCGAGATTATCTTCTCAGCGGAATTTGAATATCTCGATCTGTAACAGGTGGGCCGAAAAATGGGCTCTAACTGTTACAGATTGAGATGTTTGTGAGGACCACTGCAAAGGTGCCTGTCCCCTTTGCAGTGGTTTTGGGCTGCGAATCTTAATATTGCCACTATTAACAGCGCCCGTTTTACCTGCTGGTTTGTTGGGAAATATCCCAATTTATCCCAAGTGCGTCGCAAACGGAACGCGCCACCTGCTCACGGGAGGGGCGAATATAATGTCGCCCCGACACGCCCGGCAGGGAGTGGCCCATGAGCATCTCCATGAGGTCCCAGGGCATGTGCAGCTCCATCTCGCAGATGGTTCGCCACGAGTTGCGGAGGTTCGACCACGGGATGTGCTCGATGCCCTCGGCTGCACACCACTTCTTCCATCTATGATTGCACATCCCTCGGTTCATGGGCAGCCCGTCCCCACGATCTGCTAGCCACTCGGAGCCTGCCGCGCGGCGCTCGTCTGCAATTTCGAGCAGGCGCCCGGCGGCATCCGGCAGCACAACGACTGTGCGTATGGACTTCCGCGTCTTGAGTACGCCGTCCGCCGTGGGCTCGATACCCGCTTGCTCCATCTGGCGCACGAGGTCAACCGTTGCGAGCGTTGTGGATTCCGCCGCGAACGGCATAACTTCGTCAGTGCGGATGCCCAGCGACTCGCCCGAGCGACACGATCCAAAGCACGCCATGATGAACGGTGCCTCGAGCGAGGTCCCGTGCAGGCGCCCCAGGATGTCCTTGGCCTCGGCGAGTGTGTACAGGCGCTTGGAGCGCTCGCGCGTCTTGCGCGTGGGCATGGTGTATTTCACGGTGGCGGCAAACGGGTCGATGGGCAGCACGACAAAGCCCGACACAGTGCCGTAAATCTTGCGCAGGGTGAGTAGGGCAGTGTCCGCCGTCGCTGCGGGGAGAGTCAGGAGCCATTCCTGCAGGTGTACGGGGCGCAACTGGTCGACCGGCATCGAGCCCCACGCGGGGCCGACATAGTTCGCCCACGACCTTGTGACGAGGCTGCGGGTGTTCGGCGCGAGCGTGCCCGCCGCGACCTGTGCCGCCATGG